>JACMOJ010000178.1 GCA_014378085.1 Burkholderiales bacterium
AACCCACGGCCGAACCCACGGCCGAACCCACGGCCGAACACAGCCGAACACACAGCTGAACGCAAATCCACCGCGCGTTAGCAGCGCATCCGCCGCTTATCGGCGTGGCGATCCACCCGGCTGGTCAAAGGGCTCGCCACGGGGCTTAACCTCGCCTGCTCTGCCATAATCCAGTCACCGCATTGCAACTGTGGTGCCAGCGCACAATGCCTCCGACGTCCACCACGGCTGCCAAGGCCCGCCAAAGCCCGCCAACGCGGCGGTATTCACTGGCCGAAACACTAGTCTCTAGTGTAGACGGGCGTTTTGAAGCAAAAACCATTGAAGATAGTCGTCTTTATTGGACTTTTGTCTGCACGTTCAGTTGCCGTTTTAATACTCAATCGCCGCATTCACCAGACCCCAGCGCATGCTCAAAGACACAAACACCCCGAAAATTCGTGCAATTGTCGCCTCCGTCCAGCTCCAAACCGTTAGTGATGTCGAGTTTGAGTCGTCTCTTACAGAGCTACGCGAGCTTGCGAGGACGCTGGGCTATGACGTGGTGGGGACGTTTGTCCAGAAGCGCGCCAGTTTTGATCGCGCCGCTTACTTCGGCGTGGGTAAGTGCAAAGAAATTCGCCAGTTTGTGGAAGGTGCGGAAGCTAGCGACACGGTTGCCGAGGAAGTGCTGGATGACCGTGAATTAATCACGCCAAAACTCGCGCCAGAACTCGCACCAGCCGACCCGGAAACGCGTCGAGCTGACATGCTGCTGATCGACCATGATGTGTCGCCCTCACAGGCGCGTAATTTGGAAATCGCGGTCGGCTGCGAAGTAATGGACCGCACCATGGTGATCCTAGAAATCTTTCATCGTCACGCCAGTTCCCGTGCGGCGCGCGCGCAGGTCGAGATCGCCAGACTCGGCTACATGGCACCGCGTTTGCGTGAAGCTGCCAAGTTGGCGGGGCCACAGGGCAGGCAGCGTAGCGGCACCGGCGGGCGCGGTGCGGGTGAATCACAAAGTGCCCTCGACAAACAAAAAATCCGCAATCGAATTGCCGAGCTGCAACTCGAAATTGTGGCAATGGAAGCCGAGCGAAAAATACAACGCGCACGGCGGCAAACCAATCAGGGCCCAGTTGGCAACCGAAGTGGCGGCGCTGGAATCGCCAGAGTTGCATTGGTTGGATATACCAACGCCGGCAAATCCACTTTGATGCGCGCCCTCACCGGCAGCGAGGTGTTGGTGGCCAATAAACTCTTTGCGACACTGGACACCACGGTCCGCACACTACATCCGGAGACGGGGCCCAAGGTGCTGGTCAGTGACACCGTCGGCTTTATTAAAAACCTGCCGCACGACTTGGTTGCGTCGTTTAAGTCCACCTTGGAAGAGGCAGCGGAATCATCACTTCTGCTTCATGTGATCGACGCGAGTGACCCTGGTTTTGAACGCCAGCTCGAAGTCACCGACAAAGTTCTTGCAGAAATCGGTGCCGATGTTGTGCCACGTATTCGCGTATTCAACAAAATCGATATGGTTGGTCAGGGCATGGAAAATACGGCTGCCGCACAAGCGGCGCAAATAGCTGCTCTGCACGAGAAGTATCCAGACTGCGTCGTGATGAGTGCACGCCGTGAATCCGATGTGGCGGCCATGCACGAAACGATCCGTAAGTTTTTCCAAAAGGGCCTCGTTGAAGCAGAGTTGTTCCTGCCGTGGTCGGCACAGAATTTGCGCGGCAAGATTTTTGCCAATTGCGAAGTGCTCAACGAACACGCCGATGACGAAGGCGCGGTGCTTCGAGTACGCGGCGAAGCAGCAACAATCGCCGGCCTGCAGGACCAATTAGGGCCGCAGCCCTCAACAGGAGCACCGCGCAAGCGCCGCGTGTAGCTGCGGTGTGTTTTGACCCTACCTTACCGCCCTTGCCAGCACCTGCACCACATGCACGGCATCACGTTGCGCCCCGTTTTGAATTTGATGCCGGCAACTGGTGCCGTCCGCCACAATCAGCGTTGCCGCATCGGCCTTACGAACCGCCGGCAATAACGATAGCTCTCCCATCTTCATCGACACGTCAACGTGTTCCGCCTCGTAGCCAAACGCACCGGCCATGCCACAGCAACTTGATTCAATTGTGCTCATCTTCAGTTCGGGGATCCACGACAGCACTTCTTCGACATCACGCATGAGACCAAACGCTTTTTGATGGCAGTGGCCATGCAGCAGCGCTTGTTTGGCGTCGATGGCATGCAGTGGAAGTTGTAAGCGCCCCGCCCGTTTCTCTTGCACCAAGAATTCCTCAATCAAGAACGCGCTTGCGGCTAACTTTGTCGTTTGCTCGCCGGGAAACAACGATGGAAATTCGTCGCGCAGGGTAAGCAAACAAGAAGGTTCAAGACCCACAATGGCGATACCGCGCTCAACGTACGGCAGCAGCGCATCAATGGTACGGCGCGCTTCGATCTTTGCTTCATCCAGCATGCCGGTGGCTAAGAACGTGCGGCCACAACACAGTGGGCGTTTGTCGTCTGCTGCCTGCACAATTCGAACCGTGTAGCCGGCAGCATTGAGCACCTTGACCGCCGCAACGACGTTTTCGTTTTCAAAATAAGTGTTGAACGTATCCGCGAACAATACAACCTCCAGCGAACCGGCAAGTGCGATGTTGGCACTCGATGTAGAACGCTGGTGCGCTGGAACACCAGACCACTTTGGCAATGCGCGCTTTGATGACAGGCCTACGACCATCTCGCGAACCGCTTTCATGCCGGGCAGCGACTCCAGCCCGTTTACCAGCCAGGCAAGTTTTGACACCATCGGCGCATACCTTGGCAGGTAAGCCACCAGTTTGTCGCGCAGCGTAAATCCATGGCGAGTCTTGTAGTGATGTAAAAACTCGACCTTCATTTTTGCCATGTCCACACCGGTCGGACATTCGCGTTTGCAACCCTTGCAGCCTACGCATAAATCCATTACCTCCTTCACCGATGGACTCACAAAGCCGCCATCAATTTGGTTCGACAAGGCTAAGCGCAGCGTGTTGGCGCGACCACGCGTGACATGTTGCTCATCACGAGTTGCACGATAACTTGGGCACATGGTGCCGGCATCAAACTTTCGGCAGTGTCCGTTGTTGTTACACATCTCAACCGCCGCCGCTAAACCGCGCTCGCCAAAATCTGCTTTCCAATCAAGTACTGTTTGGAGCGGTGGCGTGACGTAATCGGGCTTATATCGAAACAAAGACCGATCATCTTGTTTGGAGGGCGAAACAATCTTCCCCGGGTTCATCAGGTTTTTTGGATCAAACAGGGTCTTAATTTCCCCTAACGCCGCCGTTAAACGCGGACCGAAAAACGGCGCTATCCATTCACTGCGCACCAAACCGTCCCCATGCTCACCGGAGTAAACACCTTTGTACTCTTTGACCAACTGTGCCGCCTCTTCAGCAATCGCCCGCAACTTATGTGCACCATCGGTTTTCATATTGAGGATGGGACGCACGTGCAACGTTCCCACACTGGCGTGTGCATACCAGGTCCCACGGGTGCCGTGTTTCTCAAACACCTCAGTAAGACGGCGCGTGTACTCCGCCAGATGCGGCAGCGGCACTGCGCAGTCTTCAATAAAGCTGACGGGTTTGCCGTCGCCCTTCATCGACATCATGATGTTGGGCCCGGCCTTGCGCACTTCCCACAGCTGCTTCTGCGCGTTGGCATCAATCATTTTGACAACGCCATTTGGCACGCCATGGTCGGCCATAAGCACATCAAGATCATCGAGGCGATGTTTGATTTCTGCTAAATCATCACCCGCAAATTCCACTAACAAAATCGCGTCAGGCGCGTTTCCATTCACGGCAATCAGCGCGGCATCGATCACGGGTTGAAACGCCGGGTTGTTGCGCGCAAGGTCGATCATAGTTCGGTCAACCAACTCAACGGCGACCGGCCCCAGCTTCACGATGTGTTGCGTGAGCGCCATCGCCTGATAAAAGGTGGGGAAATTTACCACGCCCAACACCTTATGACCTGGCAGCGGCGAGAGCTTGAGCGCAAGCGATTTGAAGTACGCCAGCGTGCCTTCCGAACCCACCAGCAAGTGCGCCAGGTTGGGTAACACCGTGTTGTAATGCAACGGGTCCTGCGGATGAAAGATGTCGAGGTTGTAACCCGCCACGCGACGCAGCAGCGGCGGGAAGCGCGCGGCAATTTCATCACGCTCGCGCGCACAAATAGCTTTCACGCCATCCACTATTTGTTTGAAACGACCACCAGCAGAAACGTCAGGCGCATCATCAAAACGTGCGCTGGTACCGTCCGCCAGCAGCGCATCAATCGCGGCGACGTTGTGCACCATATTGCCGTAAAAAATAGACCGCGAGCCACAAGAGTTGTTGCCCGCCATACCGCCGATTGTCGCTTGTGCTGAAGTTGACACGTCCACTGGGTACCAAAGTCCCAGCGGCCTCAGCTGCGCGTTCAGATGATCGAGCACCATGCCTGGCTCGACCACCGCCCGGCGGGTATCCGCATCCACCGACAGCAGCTGGTTGCAATACTTGGTGTTGTCGATGATCAGCGCGGCGCCAACCGTCTGCCCGCACTGCGAAGTGCCAGCACCACGCGCTAGGATAGGGATACCCAGCATGGCAGTAACTTCAATTGCAACCTGCGCAGCAGCAATTGAGCGAGGCACAACCACCCCCACCGGCGTAACCTGATAAATGGACGCGTCGGTCGAGTACCTTCCTCGACTGGCGGGATCGAAAAGCAGCTCTGCATCGCAGTGCTTTTTCAGTTCTTGATGAAGTCTGGAAAACTCGCCACCACTTGGTTTTGAGCGCTGCGGATGGAACTGAATGTTTGACATGGATTAAGTACTCAAAACTACTTCGTTATCGAATAGCATACTGAATGATCTTTGACATCAGGGGAAAATTGATATGACCACGAGCAATTCATCGCACCGCGCCGGCCGCCATTTTTTACAAATACCCGGGCCGACACCGATTCCAGAACGCATTCTGCGCGCCATTGACCGGCAAGTCATTGACCATCGCGGCCCCGCTTTCCAAGCGCTTGCGAAAGACGTGTTAGAAGGCATCAAGTCCATTTTTAAGACCACGCAGCCAGTCATTATTTATCCCGCATCCGGCACCGGCGCGTGGGAAGCCGCGTTGGTCAACACGCTGTCGGCGGGCGACCAAGTGTTGATGGTTGAGTCAGGCCAATTCGCTTCTTTGTGGCACAAAATGGCGGTGAAACTGGGGCTAGTGCCGCAGTTAATCGAAACCGACTGGCGTTCAGGGGTCGATGCCGCAATCATCGAGGCTGCACTCACCGCAGACAAATCGCACGCAATCAAAGCCGTCTGTGTCGTGCACAGCGAGACTTCCACCGGCGTGCTTTCTAATATCGCCGCCGTACGCAAGGCGATGGATCACGCCAAACACCCGGCCCTGTTAATGGTCGATACCATTTCGTCGTTGGGCTCCGCCGAGTACCGGCATGATGAATGGGGCGTGGATGTCACTATTGGCGGATCACAAAAAGGTTTGATGCTGCCACCGGGTTTATCGTTTAACGCGATCTCCGCCAAAGCGCTGGCAGCCAGCAAGACCGCCAAACTGCCTCGCGCGTTTTGGGGTTGGGACGAAATGTTGGTCGCCAACGAAACAGGGTTTTTCCCGTATACGCCAGCCACCAATATGCTCTACGGTTTGCGAGAGGCAATCGCGATGTTGCACGAGGAAGGCCTCGACAACGTGTTTGCACGGCACATCCGCCACGGCGAGACCGCCCGTCGCGCAGTTGCTGCGTGGGGCTTGACGCTGCAGTGCGGCAATCCCGCCGAATACTCGCCCGTTCTAACGACGGTGCAGGTTCCGGCTGGCCATGATGCAGACCACTTGCGTGCCGTGATTTTGCAAAATTTCGATATGTCACTCGGCATGGGGCTCGCACGTTTGAAGGGCAAAGTATTCCGTATCGGGCACCTGGGCGATTGCAACGATCTTTCGCTGATGGCTGCACTGACAGGCGTGGAAATGGGCTTGGCCCTCGCGGGAATTCCGCATAAAAAAGGCGGCGTCGATGCCGCCATGGCATACCTCGTAGAATGCGCCGCTGAACCATTAACCCAAGCCAGCGTCAGAATTGCGGCATAAGTTTTTTGCTTCATCATCATCCGCTTCACTACCGTCCGCTTCACCATTATCTGCTTCACCATCAATGTCCCAATATAGGGACTTCACATAACTGGAGGATTTATGAATCGTCGCGAGATACTCAAGGCGTTGTCAGCTGTCGGCGCGGCCAGCGCCGCATCAACGTTACCGTTTGGCCAGAGCGCTTTTGCGCAAGCAGGCTATCCCAATAAGCCCGTTCGTTTAATCAACCCCTTCCCGGCTGGCGGCGGCACTGATGTCTTTGCGCGTCCGTATGCGGTGAAGATGGGCAATGTCTTAGGGCAGCCGATCATCGTCGATAACATGGGCGGCGCTGCCGGAACCGTCGGCGCAGCCGCAGCGGCCAAGGCAACACCCGACGGCTACACGTTTTTTGTCGGCGCAATTCATCACTCGATCGCTGAATCGTTGTACCTCAACAAAACCTATAAGCTTGAGCAAGACTTCATACCACTCACGGTGCTCGCCTACGTGCCGAACGTCCTTGTCGTCAATCCAAAAACAGGCTTTAAGACCGAGGCCGACCTGAAGAAATTTGCCAAAGCCAATCCTGGCAAGCTCAATTTTGGCTCGGCCGGCAGCGGCTCCTCACACCACCTCGGCGGCGAGTTGTACAAGCGTAATGCCGGCGTGGATATGGTGCACGTCCCATACAAAGGCATCGGACCGATGATGACCGATTTACTCGGCGGAACAGTTGAGTTGTCATTTGACGGCCTCGCGTCTTCGTCGGCACAAATCAGGGCAGGCAAGTTGACGCCGCTGGCAGTCACCTCTCTAACACGCTCACCGTTGATGCCCGATGTACCCACGATGATCGAGCTGGGCTACAAAGACTTTGTCATGACGACTTGGTATGCGGTTTGGGCGATCAAGGGAACACCGCAACCGATTGTTGACCGCCTCTACAACGACACCGTGAAGGTTCTCGCCGATGCGGACATTAAGAAAGCGTGGGAGGCGGCTGGTGCCACCGCTGGTGGACAATCGCCTAAAGAGTTCGCGACGTTTATCTCGAGCGAGATCGCCAAGTGGGGCAAAGTTGTGAAAGACGCCAATATCAAGATTGACGGGTAAACGACTGCGACCTGCACACAACAAAAACGCCGACAAGTTTGTCGGCGTTTTTGTTAGCGGTATGAAGCTTGGACAATTAAATTAAATCTATAAACTCATTACAGGACGGGCGTTTTAAGACATTTATGCCTCATGACGCCCGTCTGTAAACAACTTTCAAACTCTAGTAAGTCAAATCGACTTGGAATATTGCGGTCGTTCCGCTGACTTCGTTACCCACAATCAGCAGTGGTTTGCCGTTTGGCGAGCGGTTTGCCGCAATGAAGGTCAAGCCCTCCGGTCCACGGTCGCCCGTCACACCAGTGCGGGTATTTAAATAGGTCACGTAGGTTGCGGCGGTCGGGTTGGTGATGTCGCACACCATCACACCACCAACACGTTCCAATCCGATAAAGGCGATGGTTTTTTTACCGAACTTTGCCACCACCACCCCATCGGGTTCGCGGGTCCGTGCGCACTGCACTACTGGTCTCGATACAAACGTATTTCCCGACGCCGCCAACTTGATTCGTGATTCGAATTTGGGTCGGCTGCGTGAAGTGACACCCCAACGCCGGCCCTATGGGGACTATTGCCCGTAACGAAACACATCGGGCTTACCGAGTGCAGGAATCAACTCGACAATACCGCCGGCAAAAATCTCGACAGCCAATGCCGCCAGCAACAAACCCATGATGCGGGTGGCGACGTTAACGGTGGTGATGCTCATGTAACCGCCAACACGGGTGGCGATACGTAGCGCAATCCACGTCACTGCCGCAATGGCGATCGCGATCAACACCACCACGCCTAAATGCAGCACCGCTTTGCTTTGTGAGGCGTAAATCACCATCGTCGACATCGCCCCAGGCCCCGCGAGCAACGGAATGCCTAACGGCACCACGGCAATGGACGCTTTCGCCGTCGCCTCTGCTGCCTCTTCCGGTGTTTGTTTGACGCGTGATGGTGTGGCCTGCATCATAGACATCGCGTTGAGCATGATCAGAATCGCCCCACCCACTTTGAAGCTCGCAATTGAAATGCCAAACACCTCAAGCACACGCTCGCCGAATAGCGCGGACACCAGCAGCACCACGCCGACGGTTTGCGCCGCGACGCGGGCAATAACCTTACTTTCCGTCGGCGAGTTGGACGCCGTCATCGCCACAAATACCGGGATGATGCCGAGCGGATTTACGATGACCAACATCGCCACAAAAATCTTGACGTACGAGGCCAGCGACGGCAATTCCTCAAACATGGCTGGTTAGTCCTTCGCTGAACCGACGAGGCTGCCACGCATTTTTAATTGATCGTGCAGATATTCGTGTAACCCCTCACAACCAGCCTCAATCAAATCAAGCGCGGTTTCGAAATCCGCCGGCTTGCCGTGATACGGGTCAGGCACTTCATACTCATCGGCCTCGCCACCGTATTCGAGTATCAGCTCGATCTTGTTCTGCAAACGTGTTGGACAAATCGATTTCAAATGACGGCGATTAAGCTCGTCCATCGCAATCACATAATCAAATCGTTCGAAATCGCTGGGGCTCACCTCACGCGCTCGAAGCTGAGTCAAGTCGTAGCCACGTTGCTTGGCGTGCTCGATGGCTCTTGGGTCCGGCGGCGCGCCTTCGTGGTAACCGTGTGTACCAGCCGAGTCAATATCGACCTTGCCGGCGAGCGGGCCGGACTCAACCATTTTGCGAAACACACCTTCTGCCGTCGGTGAACGGCAGATATTGCCCATACAAACGAACAACACTTTCATGCTGCACTACTTTCTGGCCCGCCAAGTATCAGCATTTTGTTGCGCATAATGCGCAGCTCATCGCGTAGCTTGGCCGCCTTTTCAAATTCCAGATTGCGCGCCGCCTCAAGCATCTCACGCTCAATTCGTTTGACGGCGGTTTCCATTTGTTTCTCATTGAGGATTTCGTATTTCTTACGATCTTGCGCGGCTTTTTTCTCAACGCGCTTCTCGTCCATGTCATACACGCCGTCGATCATGTCCTTGATTTTCTTTGTCACCGAGCGCGGCGTGATGTTGTTGGCGAGGTTATGCGCAATTTGTTTGGTGCGCCGTCGGTTAGTCTCGTCAATCGCCTTCTTCATCGAATCGGTCTCACGATCACCGTACAGGATGGCCATGCCATTGACGTGACGCGCGGCGCGGCCGATGGTCTGAATGAGTGATCTTGCCCCACGCAAAAAGCCTTCTTTGTCTGCATCGAGTATCGCAACTAGCGACACTTCAGGAATATCCAGTCCTTCGCGCAGCAAGTTGATACCGACCAGCACGTCAAACATCCCGGCACGCAGGTCGCGGATAATTTCGACACGCTCAACGGTGTCGATGTCTGAGTGTAAGTAACGAACTTTAATGCCATGCTCGGAGAGGAAGTCCGTCAGGTCCTCCGCCATACGCTTGGTGAGCGTCGTCACCAACACACGCTCGCCGACCAATACCCGTTTGTTAATTTCCGAAAGTACATCGTCAACTTGCGTTGACGCCGGCCGGACCGAAAGTGTCGGGTCAACGAGTCCTGTTGGCCGCACCAGTTGTTCGACCACTTGTGAGGTGTGTGCCGCTTCATAGTCCGCCGGTGTGGCTGAGACAAACACGGTTTGGCGCATCATGGTTTCGAATTCATCAAAACGTAACGGGCGGTTATCCATCGCTGACGGGAGCCTAAAGCCATAACCCACCAGGTTTTCTTTTCGCGCCCGATCGCCTTTGTACATGCCACCCACTTGCGGAATGGTGACATGGCTCTCGTCGATAATCATCAACGCGTCTTTGGACAAATAATCCACCAATGTTGGCGGCGGCGAACCCGGCGGTCTACCCGTCAAATGGCGTGAGTAGTTTTCAATGCCTTTACAAAAGCCAATCTCATTTAGCATCTCCAGATCAAACGTGGTGCGCTGTTGGATACGCTGCGCTTCCAACAGCTTACCCTCTGCGTGGTAGTACTCAATGCGTTCACGCAGCTCGGCCTTAATGCCTTCAATCGCGCCCAGCGTGCTGGCACGTGTGGTGACGTAGTGGCTCTTGGCATACACGGTGTAGCGCGGCACCGTTTGCACGATGTGGCCAGTCAACGGATCGAACAGTGAGAGTCCATCAATCTCATCGTCGAACATCGAAATCCGCAACGCGTGTTCGTTACTCTCTGCTGGGTGGACATCAAGTGTGTCGCCGCGTACACGAAACGTGCCGCGTTTGAAATCGAGCTCGGAACGACTGTACTGCATGGCGATGAGTTGCCGGATCAAGTCGTGCTGTGCCACCTTGTCACCAAGCCGCACCATCATCCGCATATCGTAATAGTCGGACGGATCGCCAATACCGTAGATGCACGATACGGTCGCGATGATGATCGCGTCAGGTCGCTCTAGCAGCGACTTTGTCGCGGATAAGCGCATCTGCTCAATATGTTCGTTGATCGATGAATCTTTCTCGATAAACAAGTCACGAGATGGGACGTAGGCTTCCGGCTGGTAGTAGTCGTAGTACGAGACAAAATACTCCACCGCATTCTCGGGAAAGAACTCCTTCATCTCAGCGTAGAGCTGCGCGGCGAGTGTCTTATTCGGTGCCATGATGAGTGCGGGCCGACCGAGCCTCGCGATCACATTCGCCATGGTGAAGGTCTTGCCCGATCCGGTGACACCAAGCAACGTCTGAAAGGCGAGGCCGTCGTGAATGCCTTCGACAAGTTTGTCGATGGCCTGCGGCTGATCGCCCGCGGGGGCAAACGGCTGATTTAATTTGTAAGGCGAATTGGGAAACGTGACAATAGACATAACTGAATTTTAACAGTCAGCGTGGTGATCCAGTCCGTACGCTAAACGAGATTGCCAACAACCGCCGCAACGGCGGGCGCGGCGCTCACCACGCGTGATACGTCGCGCTATCAAACCTATTTCCCGAACTTGAAGTTGATTTCGCCTAACGCCAAACAAGTGAATCCAGATACGTGAATTTGTCCCACCACCATCTACTCATGTGCAGCTAGCGGGAGCAATATCTTGAAATCCGCAAAAATCGCCGTCTGACGGCTGTCTCCACGTGTTTTAGTCCGAAACACCCCGCCAGACGGCGAGTTTCAAAAATCCACCCGCACCCCGGCTTTGATACTACGTCCCGGCAGGGGCGCAAGGTAGCGAATGGTGTCAATCGATGCGGCATTAAAAGCCCGTTGGTTGCCCAGATTGGCACCGCGCACAAAAAATGTTGCCGATTTGCCCGTACCAAGTGCCAGGTTGTACATCACCGACGCGCTGATCAGGGTGTGGCCTGCGACCGCTCCGCCCAATTCGGTTGGCGCGATGCGACCCTGCTTGGCAGCGCGCTCAATATCGGCGGCGAGGCGAAGACCGCCCGTGGTAAGGACAGAGCCTAGACCAAAGCGCAGCGGTGCGATCCTTGGCAGAGGTTCGTTGCTGGTTCGATCAGTGGCGCGCACGTAGTCGAGTTTGGTCTTGATGTCCCACGCCCAGCCGGCTCGCTCCAGTGCCCGCCACGCACCTTGAAATTCAACCCCAGATAGCCGTGCAGAGGTGCCTTGGTAACGATACTCGGGCAAGATTCTAGCGGCACAGCCCGATTCCACCGATGTGCCGTCTCCGCAGTCTGCGACCGCGCGGTTGCCTTGCGCGTCGCGATCAACGCCGGTACGCCGCAACACCAGAAAACGGCTGAAGGATTGCATGAATAGCCCCACCGATACGTTGGTTGCGCCCTTTGATGCGGTATCGCGCCACTTGAAGCCAACATCGACCGACGTCGCGCGCTCTTTGCCGATATTACGGTTTCCGACTTCATAAACCGCCGTCGCGACGTGCGGACCATCCGCGAATAACTCGTAGTAAGTCGGCGCGCGTTCGTTCGACGCGATGTTGGCAGTCATGCTGACCTGATTCGAAGCCCGATAGGACACTCCCGCTGATCCACTCGCGAGTGTGAAACGCCGCAAATCCGCCGCACCAAAACGCGCCGGTGCGCCGCCTGCCGCGCCTTCGGCATTTACTTGGCTACGTTCAGCGCGCGCGCCAAACGCGTATTTCATTTGTCCGCTGGCAATCTCTTCATATAAAAACACACCACGCGTGGTGGTTTTGGTTTTCGGAATAAATGCCTCTTCGCCGAGTGCGGAGAACTCGAACTGCTCGCCTTGAAACCCGAGTACGCCTTGCAGCGGCCCAAGTTTGGCGTGTTTAATTTCGGCGCGTAAATCGCTGCCGGTGTTTTTGAAGATGGTCCCCGCGTCCGGCCCCTCAAATTCGACGTGTTTGTAGTCACTTTTGCTTGTCTTGACAAAGGCGCTGTCCACCAGTGATCCACCCAAGTCGCGCAGCGTAAGTTCAGCGGCGGTCCGTGTTTGTTTCATATCAATCCGCACATCAGCTTCTGCAACCGTGCCGTAGTTTGATTGGTAGTTCGAGTGCGAAACGCCAAGACTTCCCTTGCCGCTTAAAAACTGCAGCGACGCACCCAGCGCACCACCGCTTGCATCGGCAGAAGAATTCACCACGGGAGAGCGCACCGGAGAGGACGAAGGGACACGGTAGTTTTGTGTCGACCGTGTAAAGCCATCCGCGTGAATGGCGACGACACCATTGCCTGCTTCAAGCAAAGTGGCAACCGAACGTTCACCGTCTGCACCTCCACCACGCACCTCAAAGGCGCCTCTGGGTCCGACAATCGGCGCAGCGGGAATACGGTTATCAATCACGTTCACCACGCCGCCAATCGCAGTGCCACCGTAAAGCAGCGCGGCGGGGCCGCGTAACACCTCAACGCGCTCAATGATCAATGGATCAATCGCCGGGTTGTGGTCAAACGACAAACTTGATGCGTCAAACGAGGAGCCAAGGTTGGTTAACACCCGCACGCGATCACCATCGAGGCCGCGAATGACCGGACGACCCGCGTTGGGACCGAACCAGCTTGCGGAAACACCCGGCATGCCGTTGAGCGTTTCGCCCAAAGTGTTGCCGCGTTTCATCAGCAGCTCATCGCCACTGAGTGACGAAACAGGCGAGACCACGTCGCGCGCGTCGGTGGCACCAAGCGGGTTTCCGACCACAACGATCTCTTCGGTCTTCTTCTTCGGCTCAGGCGCGGTCTGCGCTGAAGCCGGCTGAGACGTTGCGTACACTGCCGCAAGTGCGACGGGTGCTACGAGTGCGGCCAAGGACATGACGCTCAGGGGGTGATATTTGATCATTTAATTCCGACTTACGAAATTCCAAACTGCGGATGGGTTGCCCTAGGTTTGCCCGACGGGTCAGCAGATCAGCCGTTACCGACTTCGTCATGTAAGGGCTTAAATGCATCTTAGTTGCAAATATAGCAGAATGACATAAGCCTCGGCAAATTGCAGCCGCTCGCCAATTCGCCCCGTTGCCACTCCGCCCTCATCCCGACACGATCTATCTACTATCATGGCAGGGTTTCCCCTCTCAAAGACGCGAGCCCTAAATGAATGAATCGATCGAATCCACCGGAGCGACTAGAGCGAATGGGGCATCCTCGGCTGCCAAACCCGCGACGCCTACCTTCTCGACCTTGACTACCTCGCTCGATAATCACGTCGCACGTATCACGCTGAACCGGCCCGACAAAGCCAACGCGATGAGTGCGCCAATGTGGCAGGAAATTCGCATCGCCATGCGCTGGATCGATGCCACGCCCGAGGCGCGCGTCGCGATTATTGACGGCGCGGGGAGCAACTTTTGCGCCGGCATAGACCTAGGCCTGATGATGTCGCTCGCAAAACAGATTGAGGACCCGTGTGATGCCCGCACGCGTGAGAATCTGCGCCAAGTCATTCTTGACTTGCAAGACACGCTGACCTCGATTGAACGCTGCCGCAAGCCGGTATTGGCCGCCATTCATGGCGCGTGTATTGGTGGTGCAATCGATTTGGTGTCGTGTTGCGATATGCGTTACGCGAGCAAGGACGCGATGTTCTCCATCAAGGAGGTCGATATCGGCATGACGGCTGATGTTGGCACCTTGCAGCGACTACCCAAAATCATCAGCCCTGCGGTGGTTCGCGAGCTCGCCTACACCGCCAGATCTATCGACGCATTGGAAGCAGAACGGGTCGGCCTAGTGAACCGCGTGTATTCGTCAATCGACACGCTGCAAGCGGGGGTCACGGAAATCGCCGCCAGTATTGCCGCGAAATCCCCGCTCGCGATTCGCGGCACTAAAGAAATGCTGAACTACGCACGCGACCACAGTGTTGCCGACGGCCTCAACTACATCGCGTCTTGGAATGCCGGATTACTGATGTCGGCCGATTTGCAGGAGGCGATGATGGCCAATATGGACAAACGCACGCCTGAGTTTCGGGACTAACCAATTCGTCGCAAGGAAATCAACGAGGCAATTGAAGATGCTACCCACACTGTTTTTATCTCACGGCTCGCCCATGCACGCCATCAACGCCGGCGAAGCGGGGGATATCTGGGCCGCGCTGGCAAGGTCAGTCGCCACGCCAAAAGTGGTGCTGATGGTCACGGCACATTGGGAAACCGATGTGCCGACACTATCCGGCAGCGCCGCGCCGCCGATGATCTATGACTTCAGCGGTTTTCCCGATGCGCTCTACAAAATCCAGTATCACGCGCCGGGTGACCCCGCACTTGCGATGCGGGCGGCAGCGCGATTAACCGAGGCCGGCATCCCCAGTGCCGTTGGCGCCTCGCGCGGTTTCGACCATGGCACTTGGGTGCCGCTGTTAAAGATGTTTCCCGATGCGCGAATCCCGGTGGTGCAACTCTCGGTACAACCCGCGTTGAGTCCGATGCATCACTTTCAAGTCGGACGTGCCCTGGCCGGGCTGGCGGACGAAGGTGTGCTCATCGTCGGCTCCGGACACCTGACACACAACCTCCAGGATTGGATGATGTCCCGCGATCAACATGGCCGAATGGCCTACGCGACTGAATTTCAGCAGTGGGTGCATGGCCAACTCGTGGCGCACAACGTTGATGCGCTCTGCCAGTACCGCGAAACGTCACCACAGGGCTTGCGCGCGCACCCAACACCCGAACATTTCCTGCCACTTTTTGTGGCCTGGGGGGCCGCTGAGAACGACGGCAAACACGCTGTCGCACAACGTGTGTTTGATGGGTTTGAGGGGGCCGCGCTGGCGATGGACGCGTATAAGTTCTTAACCCCCAGTTCTTAACCCCCAGTTCTTAACCCCCAGTTCT
>JACMOJ010000179.1 GCA_014378085.1 Burkholderiales bacterium
CGCGGTCGGGTCGAGCTCGAAGCTGCGCCAGGTGACGGTCACCTGATCGCGGTGCTCGAAGTCCTGGAGCGCCGCCTCGAAGCGGCGCTTGCCGACGTAGCACCAGGGGCAGGCGATGTCCGACCAGATCTCGCCGACCCCTTCGTTCCTCCCGAGCCGTTGCGCGAGCACCCACCACGGTAGCGCCCCTGGCGCGCCGACGACAAACACCACCCAGTAGAGCACCGCGGCGAGCACAAAATTCGCCGCCGGCCCCGCCGCGATAATGATCATGCGCTGCCAGATGGGCTTATTGTTGAACGCGCGGCCACGGTCGGCGTCGTTTAACACTTCATCGCGTTCGTCAGCCATCTTGACAAACCCGCCGAGCGGTAACGCGGCGACGACCCACTCTGTCTGGTCAGCGCCAAATTTGCGCATCCATAACGTGCGGCCAAAACCAATCGAGAAGCGAATGATTTTGACGCCGCACAAACGCGCAGCCCAATAGTGCCCCAGCTCGTGGATGGTCACCAAGATGCCGATCGCCACTAGGAACGCGATGATACTTTTCAGAATTTCCACGCTGGCACGATCCTATCTAAAGCATCAGTTAAAGAATGCCAAATTGAACTTCACTCCACACATGCCGAACCGACTGCCGCAAGCCTAACGATCACGATGCGCCATTGCGATGAGCGCATCTCTAGTGGTGGCACGCGCGAGCTGATCCGCTGCGAGAATCCCACCAAGCGTGGTGGCCTCATCTGAGGGTATCGTCGACATCACATCCTCGATAAGCTGCGGGATATCAACAAAGCGCAACCGATGCGAAAGAAAAGCTTCGACCGCAACTTCGTTCGCCGCGTTCAATACTGCCGGGGCGGTGCCACCACGTCGCATTGCCTCATAGGCAAGCCGCACGCACGGGAATCGTGCCAAATCCAGTTGCTCAAAATCCAGCCGCCCAATCGCGGCAAGATCTAGTCGCCCGACCCCGGCGGCAATTCGATCAGGAAATCCGAGTGCGTAAGCAATCGGTGTCCGCATGTCAGGATTCCCAAGCTGCGCAATCACCGACCCGTCACGGTAGGTGACCATTGAATGTACAACGCTCTGCGGGTGGATCACCACCTCAATTTGTTCAGACCGCGCACCGAACATCCAGTGCGCTTCAATGACTTCGAGCCCCTTGTTCATCATGGTGGCCGAATCGACTGAAATTTTGCGCCCCATTACCCAGTTTGGATGCGCGCACGCCTCTTCTGGCGTCACGTTGGCGAGTGAGTCGACCGAACGTGTTCGGAACGGGCCGCCAGAAGCCGTCAAGATAATTTTCTCGACACCGACACTTTCCAATCCGCGCGCAAAGTTTCTTGGCAGCGACTGAAAGATAGCGTTGTGCTCACTATCGATCGGCAGCAGCGTGGCAGCAGAATTCGCAACCGCATCCATAAATAGGCGGCCGGCCATTACCAGCGCCTCTTTGTTGGCAAGCAACACTCGCTTACCGGCGTGTGCCGCCGCAAGCGACGACTTGAGCCCGGCCGCGCCCACAATGGCCGCCATCACGACATCGACGTCCGGGTGCGCCGCAACGTGCTCAAGCGCGTCGGGCCCGGCCAGTACCTCTGTGGACGGACTATGCTGTCTTAGCGCCGTACGCAATTGCTCGGCAGCATCGTGATCTGTCATGACCGCATAGCGCGGCTTGAAGCGTTCACACAACACTGCGAGTTCACCTGCCTTGGTTGCGGCCGAAAGGGCAAACACACGAAAGCGGTCCGGGTGGCGGGCAACAACATCCAATGTGCTCATGCCGATCGAGCCGGTCGCCCCGAGCACCGTAACGTTTTTCACGTTTAACTGATCGCTCATCTTGTTTGCATTACTAGCAGATATAGCCCAGCCAGCGGCAGTGTGGATGTCAGCGCGTCAATTCGATCTAGCACGCCGCCATGCCCAGGCAACAGGCTCGAAGAGTCCTTCATACCGACGCCGCGCTTCATCCATGACTCGAACAGGTCGCCCACGATCGAGACAACACCCAACAGCAAAAACATGGCAAACAACAACCAGCCGTGGGAATAAAGCTCACGCGCCCATGCATCGCCGCGCGCAACTGCGCCTCCCGCTAACTGGTGCCAAACGAAAAAATAAATCGCCACTCCAATGAGACCACCCACCGCACCCTCAACCGTTTTGCCGGGGCTAATAGCCGGCGCGAGCTTACGTTTACCGAAGCCCTTGCCCACAAAATATGCCGCGATGTCGGCGACCCAAACGATCAACGCGAAACTCAGCAACATCCACGGCCCCAAGTCATGCAGCGATAGAAATGCGAGCCAAGTCGGGAAAATAACCACCCAACCGGTAATCGCCGCGATCCACACGCCAGCCGCGCCGACCGGACGCCACGTCTTGGCAAGCCAAAGCGGCGCAACCATTAGCCAAAACAGGGTCGACACGATAAAACCAACTAACGCAACCGTCATAAAGTCCAGCGGCGTCATGCCCAGGTAGGTAAAAAAAATGACGGCCGCGCCAACAAGTGACGTCGAAAGAAACGTGCGTGAACCGCTTGCAGAAAATCCGCAAAAACGACTCCACTCCCAACAGGCGACCAGCGTGATTGCCAGCGTGAATAAATCCCATGCCCAATTCGGAAACGAGAATAGCGCGACGAACACGACCGGCAGGATGACCAGCGCGGTGATGATGCGGGTTTTCAGCATTCAGTTGGTGAAGCGCGTCTTGCGCTTAAGCAGCGTTAGACGTGTCGTCCACGGTGACACCCATGGACTTCGCCAACTGATCACTAGTGCGACCAAAGCGGCGTTCGCGTTTGCCATAGGACTCAACGGCGCGAATGAGACTAGAGCGACCAAAATCAGGCCATAGTTCGGGCGTGAAATAAAACTCGGTATAGGCAAGTTGCCAAAGCAGAAAATTGCTCACCCGCTGCTCACCACCAGTGCGGATAAACAAATCCGGCTCGGGCGCATATGCCATCGACAGATGAGGCGCGAGTAGGTCTTCCGTAAAGTCGTTAAATGCAGCGTTTGAGGACGGGTCGCTGGCAAAGACCGACGCGCGCAACTGTTGCACTTTGTTGAGCGATTGCAGAATGTCCCACCGCCCGCCATAGTTTGCGGCAACCGTCAGCGTCAATTCGGTGTTGTTCTCGGTCATCGCCTCGCTCGCCGCGATCTTGTCGCGAAGACGAGCATCAAACCTTGTCAAATCGCCGATAACTTTGAAACGGATGCCGTTGGCATGCAACTTCGAAACTTCATTGTCTAACGCAATCAAAAATAGCTGCATCAGAACCGACACCTCTTCAGCTGGGCGTCGCCAGTTCTCCGACGAAAAAGCAAACAACGTCAGGTATTCGATGCCGAGTTCACCACAAGTTTTGACGGTATCGCGTACCGCTTCAACGCCGCGCTTGTGGCCCGCCACCCGCGGCATAAAACGGTTCTTCGCCCATCGCCCGTTACCATCCATTACGATCGCAACATGCCTTGGCACACTAGTGAATGCCGGTACGACCTGAGTAGAACTCTCGTAGTTCATCGGTGAATTCCGTTCACGTGACGATGGACGAATGTGTTGCGCTGTTTGACTGAAACGTCAAACCGACATCAACTCTTTTTCTTTATCGTGAACGAGCTTGTCGATCTCGGCGACAAACTTATCCGTCATTTTTTGGACGTCGTCCTGCGCCTTTTTTTCTGCATCTTCCGGCAGGGTCTTGGCTTTTAACGCGTCTTTCAGGTGGTTGTTGGCATCGCGCCGGATGTTGCGAACCGCGACTTTTGCGTCTTCGCCTTCAACCTTGACCAGCTTGGCCATTTCGCGGCGGCGCTCCTCTGTCAACGAGGGCATTGGCACGCGAACGACCTCACCAGTGGTCGAAGGATTAAGGCCGAGGTCAGAATCTCGAATGGCTTTCTCAATTGCTGACGTCATTTTCTTTTCAAACGGCTGAACGATGATCGTCCGTGCGTCAGCGACGTTCAGACTTGCAACCGTCGTCAAGGGCGTTGGTGAACCGTAATAGTCAACTTGGATCTGGTCGAGCATACCGGCGTGCGCGCGGCCAGTGCGAACTTTCGCCAGATTGTTTTTAAGTGAATCGATGCTTTTTTGCATCTTCTGCTCACACGTTATTTTTAGATCAGCAACGTTCATGATTGACTCCACAGACGATATTTCGATAACGACCGCTATGCGTGAACGAGGGTGCCCTCGTCTTCACCGAGCACGACCCGCTTCAATGCCCCCTGCTTAAAAATCGAAAACACGTTGATTGGCAGTTTTTGGTCACGACACAATGCGATGGCGGTTGCATCCATCACCTTCAAATTCTTGATCATGGCTTCATCAAAGGTAATCGAATGATAACGCGTGGCGGTTTTGTCCGTCTTCGGATCCGCCGTGTATACGCCGTCAACCTTGGTCGCCTTTAGCACAATCTGCGCTTCCATCTCACGGCCCCGCAACGCCGCAGCAGTGTCGGTGGTGAAGAATGGATTGCCCGTACCCGCCGCGAACACAACCACTTTGCCCTCTTCAAGGTAACGCATGGTCTTGCCACGAATGTAGGGTTCAACCACGGGCTCGATATTAATTGCCGACTGAACTCGCGGGGACAACCCCACTTTGGAAAGCGCGTCTTGCAGCGCGAGGGAATTAATCACGGTAGCGAGCATCCCCATATAGTCGGCGGTCGCGCGATCCATCCGGGCGGCACTAGTCGATACGCCGCGAAAAATGTTGCCGCCGCCGATGACAATTCCGATCGCAACACCAAGATCCGCGATTTCTTTGATCTCTCCAACGATGCGCTCGATGGTTTGGCGGTTGATGCCGAACGCATCTTCGCCCATCAGCGCCTCGCCCGAGAGCTTTAGCAAGATGCGGGTGTATTTGGGCGGAGTAGCCGCATGGGGTGATGCCGGGGACAAAACAGCAGGCGACATTGCGAGAGGTTCTCCTTAACCTTGTTTGACAACTAACTCGCCACAACCGTCGCTGACGATTGTGTCGAAATACGCACATTTACGACCGGCAACCTCCGCAATGACGTTGGCTGCAGCTCTAAAGCAATAACACCGACTACCCTGCAGCCTTGGCCTTGGCCTTAGCCGCCGCAGCTTGTTCGGCGACTTCTGCCGCGAAGTCCGTGGCTTTCTTTTCGATCCCCTCGCCAACAACATAAAGCGTGAAGCCATTAACTTTGGCTCCCTTCGACTTCATCAGTTGTTCAATGGTTTGTTTGTCATCCTTGACAAACGGCTGGGACAACAGCGACACCTCCTTGAGGAACTTCGCAATTGAGCCGTCGACCATTTTTGCGACGATTTCAGCCGGCTTGCCCGATTCTGCGGCTTTTGCCTCGGCAACCGAGCGCTCCTTGGCAATATCCTCTGCCGGCACACCGGACGAATCGAGCGACTTCGGCTTGGTCGCGGCAATGTGCATCGCCACGTCCTTGGCCAACATTGTGTCGCCGCCGGTGGTATCAACCAACGTTGCCACTTTCGCGCCGCCGTGAATGTAGGACGTTAGTACGCCAATTGCTTCAACGCGCTTGAAGCGACGAATCGACAGATTCTCACCCACTCTACCAATCAGCGCCTTGCGGGCTTCGTCTACCGTTGTGCCATTGATCGGCATGGCCGACAACGCCTCAACATTTGCAGGGTTTGCTTCAGCAACCATTTTCGCGAGCGCGGCCGACATGGCAAGGAAGTCGTCGTTCTTGGCAACGAAGTCAGTTTCGCAGTTAACTTCAAGCATCGCGCCAAGCTTTTGGTCGCCAGAAATGTAGATTGCGCACACACCTTCAGCCGCGACGCGGGATGCCGCCTTGGTGGCCTTGTTACCTAACTTGACGCGAAGAATCTCTTCAGCCTTCGCCATATCGCCGGCCGCCTCGGACAGCGCTTTTTTGCATTCCATCATCGGCGCGTCGGTCTTTTCGCGCAACTCTTTGACCATTCCTGCGGTAACTTCTGCCATTTCCGTTCCAATCCATATTGCTAAGATCGCCTGCCCTGTTGGAGCGCCAGCCCGCCTACAGGCTGTCGTCTACGACCTTATGGTTAATCAAATTTCTTTTCTGCCTTAACTGCTGGCAGTTCAAAAAAAAGGGGCCGGAGCCCCTTTTTCCCGTATGTCGAAAATTATTTCGCTTCTTCTTCGGTGACTTCAACAAGTTCGTCAG
>JACMOJ010000180.1 GCA_014378085.1 Burkholderiales bacterium
GAGCCGACCGGTGCCGGCTTTACATAGTCAGGGCCAATCGTACAGCCGCCGACACCAACCGCTGCGGCAACGACGGCCAGCCCCAAAGGGCGAGGGAAATTCATTTTCGTTTCCTACCGGGTTTTGAGGGGAGCGACGTCTTCGAATGCGAGCCGCTGACCAGCCCTTTAGTGACGATATCGAAGGCGTAATGCACAATCTTTCTGGCACGCGCAAGTGATTGTTCGCTGGACTCACCGACGTCCAACAGCATCGCGCCGACATAAGCGGCGTGCAGTAGTTCGATATCGGCGTCGGATATGTCAATGCCAATGCCTCTTAGAAGCGCGGCGAGTTTGGCGCGGTTCTCGTCTTCAAATGCGCCGAACCACGGTTTGATACGCGGGTCCTCATCCGAGGCCGCTACCAGCGCTGCCATGAGTCGACCGAAGCCACGATCCGCTTCTTTAACCGAGAATAGATATTCGCGAACTTCTGCCAAGCTGAGTTGGTTCGCTTCTGTCACCTCCGCCATCGCAGCCAACATCGTCTCACAGCCGAACACGGCAGTCTCGCGCAGCAAATCGTTGCGGGTAGGAAAGTAATACGTGAGGTGGCTCTGGCGTATTCCGGCTCGCTTACACACATGCTGCTGCGTCAGTGCAGAAAAGCCATCTTCGTTCAACAAAAGGAATGCCGCGTGGAGAATGCGTTCGCGTGTTTTGGTCGGAACCGGCACCGCCCGCACCGCGTCTTCAAAACTAGCTAGCGTGCCAAATGGCCGACGCAATAAGGCATTGTTCTTGGGAAAAGACGCACGCCGCGCCGCTGCGGTCGGCGAGGTGGGTTTGACAGGTTTGACGGGTTTGGCCGGTTTGACCCCTTCGGCCAATTCGACAGAAACGGCTCGGGCTGGGAGCGGCTTGAATTTCATCTTGGTAATAATACCAATAACTGGGTTTAATGACCAAGGCCTTCGCCTGTTCAATGAGGCTAGCAAATACGCGGCTCTTTAAGCAAAAAGGCGCGGAAAACCGCGCCTATACCCAGATTTGTGTGGACGCTACCAGAGCTTCCACCAAGATTTGCCAGTGCGCGGCGCGTTGGACACCATCGCATTATTGGGAAAGTTGGTTTGCAAGACGCGCCGGGACGCATCGGCTAAGTCTTTCATGCCGAGCTTTTCATAGGATTCGACACTAAGAGCCAGGGCTTCTTCGGCGAGCGGCGCTTGGGGGTAACGCGTAATGACAAACTGCGCGCGGTTCACGGCGGCTAGGTATCCGCCGCGGCTAAAGTAGTAACGTGCCACGGCGAGATCATGTTTGGCCAGCGTATTTACTAAATAGACCATCCGACCACGCGTATCGTCGGCGTAGATACTATCCGGAAATCTAGTGATGAGTTCTTTGAATACATCAAACGAATCGCGCAGCGCCTTTGGATCGCGCTCGGCAGGGTCAAGATTCAAAACCTGTCCAAACAGTCCCAAATCCGGCTTGAAATAGGCGAGGCCCTTGATGTACAAGGCGTAATCCAGATTAGGGTGGTTCGGATGTAGTTTCATGAACCGATCTGCCGCTGAAACTGCCGCACCGGTCTCGTTATCCTTGTAGTTCGCGTAGGCAATATCGAGCTGCGCTTGCTGCGTGTAGCGGCCAAACGGGTAACGCGCTTCAAGCGCCTCGTAGAGCTTGATTGCGCCTGCGAAATTCCCCGAATCCAGTTCCTCTTTGGCATTCTTGTAGAACTGCTCGACCGTCCAGTTTTTCTGGTTATCCAGCTTGTTGCCAAACCAGCCGCAGCCTGTCATTACGAGCGGCACCAGCAGGCAGACGAGGAGGGAGCGCAAGAGAGTACGTGTCATACTTTGGCCAATGCATACGAACGATTTAGAAGACGGGGATTATATCCCAGCGCCTGTAGTTGACGTGGAGCCGGACGTAATTGTCAACAGCACGCGAACGCTAAAGACACCGTTGCAGTTGGCTGGCTTTCGCCTAGACCAAGCGCTGGCGGTGCTGTTCCCCACCTTTTCGCGAAGCCGCTTAAGTGCACTGGTGAAAAGTGGTGACGTGACGCTGGATGGGCAACCAGCCCAGCCAAAAACCAAACTCACTGGTGGCGAAACCATTTCGATTCACCTCAAGGCGCGCGCTGAAGATACCGCTTTCCTCGCCGAGCCGATCCCGTTAGACGTCATTTACGAAGACGTTGATGTGATTGTCATCAACAAGGCACCGGGGATTGTGGTGCACCCCGCCGTTGGCAATTGGTCGGGCACCATCCTCAACGGTATGCTCTACCGCTACCCGGAGACCGCACATGTGCCGCGGGCTGGTATCGTACATCGCCTAGATAAAGACACCAGTGGTTTGATGGTGATCGCGCACAACGAAGCGGCACAGCTTGCCTTGGTTAGGCAGCTACAAGCGCGTTCCGTTTCACGGCGTTATGTCGCACTGCTGCGCGGGGTGCTGGACGGCGATGGTACGGTTGATGCACCGATTGGACGCCACCCGCGCGACCGCATCAAAATGGCTGTCGTAAATAACGTCGATTTTGGTAAACCTGCTATCACGCATTACACCGTACTGGAGCAGTTTCGCTACCACACACTGGTTGAATGTCGCCTTGAAACCGGACGCACTCATCAAATTCGTGTCCACATGGCATCACTGGGATTTCCATTGGAAGGTGACACGGTTTACGGCAAAGGCATAAAGGGACTTGCGCCAGCTTTGCATGAGGCTGCCGCGGCATTTGGCAGGCAGGCTCTTCACGCGCGCGCGCTAGCATTTGCCCACCCCACAACCCATAAATTGGTCTCGTTTGAAGCGGCTATACCGGACGATATGGAAGCGTTGATCGAGGCGGTTGCGGAGGTATGACGCTCAGCAAGCGCGACTGTCTGATTCCCGACTGGCCGACGCCTCCCGGGGTACGCTGCTTGATTACGACCCGCGCCGGCGGCGTTAGCAAGGGCAACCTATCGAGCTTGAACCTGGGAAGGAGTGTCGGTGACGATCCTGCTGCTGTCGAAGAAAACCGGCGCCGTGTCACACAGCTTGTCGGCGCATCGCCACATTGGATGTGGCAGGTTCATGGAATTGAGGTTGCGCGGCTTGACGAAATTAGGACAGAGACGCCGATTACCGCAGATGCGGCGGTAAGCAGGCAACGTCAGACTGTTTGCGCAGTAATGATGGCTGACTGCTTAACGGTGCTGCTCTGTAATCAAGAAGGGACAACAGTCGCCGCCGCGCATGCAGGTTGGCGGGGGCTGGTCAGCGGCGTGCTTGAAACGACGATCACAGCCATGAACGCGCGGCCCGAAAACGTCTTGGCATTTATGGGTCCCGCGATCGGACCGGGCGCATTTGAGGTTGGCGCGGACGTGCGCGACCGATTCCTCGCGGCAGCGCTTAAAACCGAGATGGATCAAGTGTCTGCGGCGTTTATCGCAACGGCGCCGGTTCAGACCACCAAGTGGCGCGCCAATCTTTATGCGTTGGCAAGAACGCGAATGCTGCGAGTTGGAATGTCATCCTCCAATATCTACGGAGGCGAGCTTTGCACTTACACGGACATAGATCGATTCTTTTCTTACCGGCGTAGTAGCCGCCTTGGCGAGACTTCAGGACGCATGGCGGCGATGATTTGGCTGGATTAGCCAAGCGCAAGAGAAAGCGCATTGGGTCGCTGTGTTAAAATATTGCAATTGAGTTGCAATAACTGGCGCAACAACCACGTCATTATTGGCGCGCCACCGCACCTCTACATTGAACCTAGGCTGACGTAGCGAACCGAACCACTCATGACACTGACCTATATTATTGCGGCAGCGCTGTTGGGCGGGCTGTTATCGGTCTCGATGGCAGCACTGCTCGCTTGGCGAGTGCAGCCAAAACTTATCCCCGTATTTGTCAGCTTCGCGGTCGGCGCGCTGTTGGGCGTTGTGTTTTTAGATTTGATCCCGCATATCTTCGAGTCCTCAAAAAGTTACAGCGCTTCCGCCGGCTGGATCCTTGCGGGAATTTTGGGATTTTTCGTGATGGAGAAACTGGTGTTGTGGAGACATAGCCACGACCACGGCGCGTCGCTTGATCTCACCGTAGCATCGGGCCCGCAAAAAATCTACGCAGCCGACCACGGCCATGCTCACGAGCATAGCAAACGTGAACACGGCGGACATGCTTCGGCTTGGATGGTAATTATTGGGGATGGATTTCACAACTTTACAGACGGCCTAGCCATCGCGGCAGCATTTGTTGCTGATGTGCGACTGGGAATTCTTACTTCCATCGCGATCATTGCGCACGAGCTGCCGCAGGAATTGGGCAATTTCCTTGTGCTGGTGCACTCTGGCTTTAGCAAACGCAGGGCATTAGTGTGGAATTTACTATCGAGCCTAGCTACATTAGTCGGGGCGGTTCTCGCGTACTTCCTGCTTCAAGCCATGGAAAGTTACGCGAACATTTTTTTATGTCTCGCCGCTTCCAGCATGATCTACGTGGCAATTGCCGACTTGATTCCGGGGCTTCACCGCAGAACATCGTTACGCGATTCATTCGCGCAATTTTCCCTGATCGGCCTGGGCATTCTGTCCATTTGGAGCGTTCACCTGGTCGTCGGTCATAGCCACTAACGGTTGATCAGGCTGCGCTTGGGCTCGGCGCTTTCTTCTTCCAACCCCGCCGAATAGCCACAGTAGGAGGGCGCAGGGCGCAATTCCAAAAAACAAAAAGCTCATCACTCCAGACGTGATACTCCGCTCGGTGACGGACATCATCAACACAACCCATAGCCAACCGATTACAACAATATGCATGTCAATGCCGTTGTCAGGTTCAAGAAGCCACAAAATGTCAGAATGACAGTTGTTATCTCGCTGATTGAAGACTAACTCATGTCCGATACCCACAATCATACGCAAACCGCAGATTTTCAAAAGTTTATCGCTGATATTCAACAGGCTGGCCAGCAGTGGGTCCACTCGCTGGGTGGTGCGCCGCTGCCGACCAACAGTGCCGAGTTACAAGCCGCGTGGCTGAAAGCGATTGGTGCATTTGCGCCATCTGCCGGTGGTACTGGCGGGATAACAGAAATGCAGGCGCATTGGAACGCAGAACAACAAAAGCTCATGGCGCAGTTTGCGTATGGCTCCGGGGTCAGCGCGCAGGACAAACGGTTTCAAGGCACGGATTGGCAATCCGCCGCACAGTATCGATTGTTGGCCGACGCGTATCTTGCAACTTCCCAGTCGTTACTGCAGAGCCTTGACAGTGTGAATCTGCAACCCGCAGAAAAGAAACGGGCGAGGTTTTTTCTCAAACAGTATTTGGACGCGATTGCCCCGTCTAATTTCCTCGCCACAAATCCGGAAGCCATTCGACTGGCCGTCGAGACAAAAGGCGAGTCGCTGCGGATTGGTGCTGAAAACTTTACCGGCGACATCGCGAAGGGACATGTTTCAATCACGGACGAAACCGCATTCGACGTTGGAAAAGACATTGCCGTTTCACCTGGTAAAGTTATTTTTGAGAATGATTTGTTTCAGCTCATCCAGTATCAACCAAGCACAGATCAGGTTTATGTCAGACCGATGCTTTTTGTACCGCCGTGTATCAACAAGTTCTATATCCTCGACATGACCCCGGAGAACTCTTTGATCCGGTATCTGGTCAGTGAAGGGCACACGGTATTTGTCATGTCATGGCGCAACGTCGACGCCTCCCTTGGGCACCTGACCTGGGACGATTACATTGCATCCGGCGTGGTCAAAGCCATCGACTTGGTGCGCGTAGTCACCAACGTTGAAAAAATAAATACCCTCGGATTCTGTGTCGGTGGGACGTTGCTGGCGTGTGCATTAGCGGTACTACGACGGATGAAACACGACGTTGTGGAAAGCGCCACATTCTTGACTACATTTGTTGATTTCACCGATGTCGGTGATATAGATGCGTACATCGACGAAAATTTCGTTGCCACCCGCGAACGAGAAGTGGGGCATGGCGGCGTTGTGAAAGGCGCCGACTTAGCGTTCGCTTTTTCTTCCCTCAGGGCAAACGACTTAATCTGGAGCTATGTGGTCAGCAACTATTTGAAGGGCAGTAAACCCCCTGCGTTTGATCTGCTCTACTGGAATGCTGACAGTACCAACCTGCCGGGCCCTTGGTACTGTTGGTATGTCCGTAACACGTATTTGGAGAATAATCTGGTTAAGCCCGATCGGTTGACGGTCTGTAATGTGCCGCTCGACATGTCGTACGTCGATATGCCTTCGTTTGTCTTCGCGGCGAAGGAGGATCACATCGTGCCGTGGCGCTCAGCCTACGCCAGCGCTGCCAGTTTTGGCGGCGATGTCGAATTCACGCTTGGCGCGTCAGGGCATATTGCGGGGGTCGTTAACCCTGCGTCGAAAAACAAGCGTAGTTTCTGGCAGCACAAGTCATCTTCGGCCGCACTTGAGACCACGGTGGAGGAATGGCTAGAAAAGGTTGAGGAAGTGCCAGGCAGCTGGTGGGTGAAGTGGGTTGACTGGTTGGCGCCATACGGCGGGCGTCTGATTTCTGCACGGAATGTACTTGGCAACAGCGAATTCAAGCCAATAGAGGACGCGCCAGGACGATACGTTCGCGCCAAAACTGACGACGGGTGCTGACCTGTCGCGTTGCTGCGGTGCGGTGCTACCGTCGCGCAAAAAAAAGTAAACTCCCTATGGTCCGATCGTCCGATCATTCGAATGCGCCGATTGGCGGCCAGTACAACACAGCAGCGGCACAAAACAATAAAACGTAAGGAGAGAGCGCAATGGCAGCAACGCAACGCAACGCAATTGTTACCGGTGGCATGGGTGGCCTGGGTGAAGCTATTTGTATGAAACTGGCACGCATGGGCATCAAAGTCATCGTGACCTATTCGCCGAGCAACACAAAGGCGGTCGATTGGTTGAAAGAAATGTCCGATCGCGACTTCCACTTTCACGCCTACCCGGTGGACGTCGCTGATTTTGACTCTTGCACTAGCGCGATTGCTAAAATCCAAGCCGATATTGGCTCCATCGACATCCTCATTAATAACGCCGGCATTACCCGTGACATGACCTTCAAGAAAATGACCAAGGTCGACTGGGACGCGGTCATTGGCACTAACTTGGACAGCGTATTTAATATGACCAAGCCGATCGTTGATGGCATGGTGGAACGCGGCTGGGGCCGGGTGATCAACGTTTCCTCAGTAAACGGGCAGAAGGGTGCGTTTGGCCAAACCAACTATTCTGCCGCCAAGGCCGGGATGCACGGTTTTACCAAAGCGCTGGCACTGGAGGTAGCCAAGAAAGGTGTCACGGTAAATACAATATCGCCGGGATATATTGGGACCAAAATGGTCATGGCGATCCCGGAAGACGTGCTGAATTCCAAGATCATCCCGCAAATTCCGGTTGGGCGCCTAGGTAGACCCGAAGAAGTTGCGGGCCTGTGTGCCTACCTCGCGTCCGATGAAGCTGCATTCATTACGGGCGCAAATATTTCGATTAACGGCGGTCAGCACATGCAGTAGCAGAAGGCGGCGGTAAGCCATGTTTGCGGCCGATCCCCATTATTGGTACAGGTGTACCCCGCCGTTCACTGCCAAGTTAGTGCCAGTCACGTAACTCGCGTCATCACTCGCTAGATAGGCAGCAGCATTGGCGATATCGTCTGGCACCCCCATCCGTTCGGTGGGGATCGAAGCAATCACCGCCGCCCGCGCGGCGCTGGGCATCGCTTGCGTCATTGGGGTGTCGATAAATCCCGGAGAAATCGCGTTGACGGTCACCCCTTTCTTAGCTACCTCAAGCGCGAGTGATTTGGTGAACCCGAGGATTCCCGCCTTTGCTGCCGCGTAATTGGTCTGGCCAAACGCCCCCTTGACCCCGTTGACGCTTGAAATATTGATGATGCGGCCCCACTGTTGGGCAATCATGCCTTCTATCACTTGTTTAGTCACGTTAAATGCGCTGTCGAGGTTGGTCGACATCACGGCGCGCCATTGCTCTAACGACATCTTGCGAAAACTTGCGTCGCGCGTAATGCCAGCACAGTTAATTAAGATATCAATGGTTCCGTACTGGGCGAGAATCCCCGTAACCATTTTTTCAGCCGTGTTGAAATCGCTCACATCACCTGCAGCGACCGCAAATTGCTCAGCGCGGAACCCAGCGCTTGCCATCGCCGCTTGGAAGGGTATCTCCGAGCCAGGAATAACGTAGTTTGCGACGACAAAAATGTTGTCTCTGGCAAGCCGTTTGGAGATGCCAGTGCCGATCCCGCCGACTCCGCCCGTTACGAGCGCGATTTTACGTTTCATGTTCTGTCCTAGATTGTGAAGCGGTGATTCAAGCGATCCCAAACGGGCGGAATCAGCTGTTAGCGTGATAACGTTTTACTAGACTAACGTGCATAAAAAACCCCAAGGTGTTTAGGCCTTGGGGCAAGTCCTTAACCTAAGTTAAGGAGGAGGAGATGTGCGTCGAACACAATCTGTTCGACTTTTGAAATTATTTGCGCTTAGCGGTTGTTGGCTTGACCGTTTTCTCAGCGGTTTCGGTTGCCGTCTTAAAGGCGGTGTCTGCAAATGCGGAGGCTTGCTTAGCTGCTTTCGTAAAGCTGTCAGTAGCAGCAGTACCAGCGGCCAAACCAGTTTTCATCGCAGTAACAAACACGTCAGAGCCAGCTGGTGCCGCTTTCGAGACCTTATCCAAAGTATCTACCATCGACTTTTGAAATACACTCATACGCTCTTCAACAAGAGCTGTGTATTGCGCTTGGGCGCTGGAGGCGATGTCGTAAAAATTCTTCGAGTAGCCCATTGCAAATTCAAGGCTTGTCTCAGCGGCCTTGGTCGACAGGTTGTACAGCTCTTGCGCGTCTTTGATTCCGCTAACGGCTTTCGCATTTCTGGCAGTAACGTCGAAACTGACTTTGGTCGCTTCGAAGTTCAAGCCAAATAGCCGCTCCGCGCTACCAACACCGACGGTTGCAAATTTCATAACGGCGTCCACGCTTGTTTTAGAATAATCGCCGAACTGTTCAGCGACAGCATTGAGGGTAGTCATAAGAATTCTCCTTTGAAGTGTAAATGGAACTCGCCAAACGACTTGGCAAGGCAGGCAGGCAAAGTGAATCCTTGAATTGATTACGCCCAAATATGCTGCACTGCACAATCCATATAATATGGGCTGAGTTGTCCGAAGTCAAGCATTTATGTTGCAATGCACCATTTTCGTTGCGAGACCTTCATGAACGGCGAAATTGCTAAACTAATCAATGTGCTATTGTGCTCTGCAATAAACTATTCGAATTAGTTCAGCAGGAATGCGGTGACTTTTTTGGTGTGGCGCAACATGGCAACCACAGCCCGAAAAAAAACAACGAACGAGGAGAGGCCAATGGCTCGTATCATCAAGAAATACCCCAACAGACGACTGTACGACACAGAAACCAGCGCCTACATTACGCTTGCAGAAGTGAAGCAATTTGTTCTTGCCCACGATATTTTTCAGGTGCAGGACGCGCGGAGTGGGGAAGACATAACCCGCAGCATTCTGCTGCAAATTATTCTGGAGGAAGAATCGGGCGGGATTCCAATGTTTTCAACCGACATGTTGTCAAACATCATTCGATACTACGGACATTCAATGCAAGGACTCATGGGCAGCTACCTCGAGCGATCCATCAGCGCTTTTCATGAAGCCCAGAAGAAATTTCAGGAACAGTCATCCACGATCTACGGCGGTGTTCCCAATCTCCGCCCAGACACTTGGGCACAGCTCATCCCTAGCGCATCAACGGCCAATCCGATGGGTGACTTCTTGGAAAAGAGTGCCTCCAGCGTTATCGGCATGCAAGAAGAGCTTCGAAAGCAAGCCATGCAAATGTTTTCCGCATTTCCATATGCCGCACCAGTCGGAGGTCAATCTTCAAGCGACTCGACATCCGAGCCGAAAACACCACCGCCGTCGCGCGGAAAGAGCCGGCGAACGAAATAATGTCGATTCTGCGGCCTATCAAGATTCGTCCGGTTGCGAAGGAAAAAATTCGCCCCCCACGTGTGGGGTTCGTTTCGCTTGGATGCCCCAAAGCGTTAGTGGACAGCGAACAGATTCTTACCCAGTTACGTGCTGAAGGTTATGACATTTCGCCTAGTTATGAAGGTGCAGACTTGGTGGTGGTGAATACCTGTGGCTTTATTGATTCAGCCGTTCAGGAATCACTCGATGCCATCGGCGAAGCGCTTCACGAGAATGGCAAAGTCATCGTTACCGGATGCCTAGGTGCCAAATCTGCGGCGGGTGGACAGAATTTTGTGCAGCAGGTTCACCCTAAAGTGCTTGCAGTGACTGGCCCACACGCGAAAGATGAGGTAATGGGGCACGTGCATACGCATCTTCCGCAGCCGCACGATCCGTTTGTCGATTTGGTGCCTCCAGCGGGGATCAAACTCACGCCGAAACACTACGCCTACATGAAGATCTCGGAGGGTTGCAACCATCGTTGTACCTTTTGCATCATCCCTTCAATGCGCGGCGATTTGGTATCGCGCCCAATCGGCAGCGTTCTTCAAGAAGCGGAAAACTTGGTGAAGTCGGGCGTCAAGGAACTCTTGGTCGTGTCGCAAGATACCAGCGCCTATGGCGTTGACGTCAAATACCGTACCGGTTTTTGGAATGGACGGCCAGTCAAGACTCGGTTGACAGAACTCTGTGATGCGCTCTGCAGCATGGGTGTGTGGGTGCGTCTCCATTACGTGTACCCCTATCCGCACGTCGATAAGGTGATCCCGCTAATGGCGGAAGGCAAGCTCTTGCCGTACTTGGATATCCCCTTCCAGCACGCAAACATCCGCATACTGAAGGCGATGAAACGTCCCGCCGCCACTGAAAAAACGCTTGAAAGAATTGCCGCGTGGCGAAAGATCTGTCCGGACATCACCATAAGATCAACATTTATTGTCGGCTTTCCGGGCGAAACAGATGCCGAGTTCGAAGAACTACTCGCGTTTCTCGAAGAGGCGCAACTTGATCGGGTAGGGTGCTTCGCCTATTCCCCTGTTGAAGGGGCGTCGGCAAACGGTCTTGCGGACCACGTTCCGGTGGAAGTTCAGCAAGACCGTGTCGCGCGCTTTATGCAAACACAGGCACGCATCAGCGCCGTGAAACTGGCAACGCGCATCGGGCAGGTCGAGAATGTGCTAATCGACATGGTGTCAGCGGAGGGTGCCGTCGGTCGTACTAAACGCGACGCGCCTGAGATCGATGGTCAAGTACACATTAAGGGCGCACATAGATTCACGCCTGGGCAGTTCGCAAAGGTCAAGATCACCGGCGCGCGCGAGCACGATTTGGTTGGTGAGTTTATTTACAGGTAATGCGCGTCCCCTACAAGGGGTGTATCTTGTGCCTGCAAAACTATTAGTTATGTCTATTTCTTAATGTGAATTCTAATTCTCGAACGCTGAGTTTCATCGTGCTTGGCGTTTCAGTCTTGGTGGTGTCCACTGCGGCGTTACTCGTTCGTGCAGCGCAAGCCGAACACGTCTCATCCATTTCGATTGCTTTCTGGCGTCTTGCCATCGCAAGTTTTGTCCTTGTTTTGTACGTCTCTTGCAATCGGCAACACCGCACGGCTTTGCTTGGGATAGACCGCAAGATACTCGCCCTGATGATCGCCTCGGGCGTCTTCTTGGCGATCCATTTCGCGACTTGGATCGGCTCGCTCGCTTTCACCTCGATTGCAAGCAGCACCGCCTTGGTCTCTACCAACCCGGTGTGGCTGGCACTCTTTTCTTGGCTGGTTCTCAAACATCGGCCCGACCGTTGGATATGGCTGGGCGTCGTCGCCTCGCTGCTGGGCAGTGCGCTCATATTCTTGGCGGATTCGGGCGCACTTGCCTTGCCAACGGCAAACGCGGGGCTCGGCAATGGGTTAGCCCTCGCTGGCTCGGTTACCGTTTGCGGCTACTTGCTGATCGGACGGGCGTTATCCAATTCCGTCTCTACGCTCGTCTACGTGACGGTAGTTTTTTTCTCAGCTGCGGTGGTGCTCTTATTGATTGCGGTTTCAACCGGCGCAGCGCTGCTTGGATTTAGCGCAACTGCATGGCTTTGTCTGCTGGCTTTGGCCTTCGGTCCGCAATTGATCGGCCACAGTGGAATAAGCTGGTCGCTGCGACACTTGGCACCAACCATGGTCGCGGTTGTAATTCTTGGCGAGCCCGTCTGTTCTGCGATGCTTGCTTGGTGGTGGCTTGACGAGCAATTTGGGCTTCTGCAGACATCAGGTTTTACGCTAATCGTCGCCGCGATTTTTGTCGCGGCGAAATCGCAACACCGTATCTAAAGCAGGTCCGGGTAGCGCCTATCAAAACCTCCTACTGCGTATAATTAGAGCTTCCGATGCTCATGCGAACCCGCCAGTTACAGATTTTGTCTATTCTTTTTCTAGCAGGGAAATTACCCGCTGGAGCCTAACTTCCGGGTCACCATTCCTCTAAATGCCATCGAACGTTGAGATTATTGTAGGGTTGCCCACAAAGTTGGAATTTGCTCGCCGTTCGGTTGAGAGCTTATTGAAGGCTAAGGTCAAAAGCCGCCCCCACATCACGGTCATCACACCAGAAGATCAAGACGGAGAGCTATCGGCGTATTTGAGTAGCATAGAGGAGCAGGGTGTTCTAACGACTGCAAGACGTGAGGAGGGCAAGGCCCTCGCAGTGGCCCTAAATGTTGTGCTCCTTGAGCACGACACAAAAGACGTGATCTTCGTCGCGCCGGGTTCAATCGTATCCGATGGGTGGGTTGAGTCAATGACCTCCTGTAGAGATCGCTTCCCGCAGATCGCAACGCTCTGTGCTTCCTCAAATGGCGCTGGAATTGCGGGTTATCCTCGACCATGGGTGCCAAACTTAGGATTAGCGCAGTTTGAGCTTGATCAGTTGCCGATCCTTTTTTCCAAAGCAAACGGAGAGGCTGTCCTAGAATTAACCGAGCCGCATCAAGGCTGCGTATTTCTGCCTAGAGCTGCTATCCGAGTTGCTGGTCAATTTAGCGAAAGCGTTTCCCAAGATTGGCCAACCCTACTGAAAGACTGGTCGGGACGGGCGTCCCAGCAAGGGTTTAAGCATTTCTTGTGCGCTGGCCTATTTATTCGAACAATCGACCAGGCGACTGGCAACCCTCCTGAGGCTGCTCAGGTCATGCAGCCTAAACTTATTCCCGCCGTTCATCAGCTCGACCCTGTGCGCCCGGTTCGGCGGCTAGTGGACTGGGAAAGACTTTGTCGTTCCCTTAAGCCTAGGGTGCTTCTCATCACCCACCGTCAGGGTGGTGGGGTCGAGCGACATATCACTGATCTCTCGTCAATCTTGGAAGAATCTGCAGAGGCACTTGTGATGCGCCCGGACGTCGAGGGCAGTGTTTCCATCGAGTGGTCGCGCGCGGGCGAAGATTGGCGGTGCTGGTTTGACGGCGTAGATAACTGGCGACAGCTTCGAGATTGTTTGACAAGGCTCAATCTTCGGCGTGTACACCTACACCATGTTGATGGTCTGCCCGCTGAGCTTTGGAGTCTCGCACGTACACTAAAAGTGCCTTTAGACATCACACTTCACGACCACTGGCCACTTACCAGC
>JACMOJ010000181.1 GCA_014378085.1 Burkholderiales bacterium
AGGGGCTGCGGGTCATCCACGGGGTCGACCTCGAAATCACGCAAGGCGAATTTGTGGTGTTTGTGGGGCCCTCCGGTTGCGGCAAATCAACCTTGCTACGCATGATCGCCGGCCTCGAATCCATTAGCGGCGGCACCATTTCCATCGAAGGGCGGGTGGTGGACGATCTTGCACCACGCGAGCGCGACATTGCAATGGTGTTTCAGGACTATGCGTTGTATCCGCACAAAAACGTATTTGAAAACCTCGCCTTTGGTCTGCGTTTACGAAAGTTTTCCGAAGACGAAATCGAAAAGCGTGTGAACGATGCCGCGACGATTCTGCGCATCGAACACTTGCTGGAACGCAAACCGCGTGCGCTGTCCGGCGGCCAGCGCCAGCGGGTAGCAATGGGACGCGCAATTGTTCGCCAGCCAAAAGCGTTTTTGTTTGATGAGCCACTCTCGAATCTCGATGCACTGCTGCGCAGCGAAATGCGCACTGAGATTAAAAAACTTCATCAGCGCATCGGTGCCACGACCATCTACGTCACGCATGATCAAGTCGAGGCAATGACGCTGGCGCAACGTATCGTGGTTTTGTCCGGCGGCAACATCATGCAAGTTGGAACGCCGGATGAAATCTATAACCAGCCAGTGTCAAGGTTTGTCGCGGGCTTTACCGGCTCACCACCGATGAATTTTTTGCAGGGCGGTCTTGAGGCATCTCGAGACGCCGCAACCGTGGTGCTGACCGGCGGCGTGAAACTACCGCTTGCGTCAAGCTGGCGGTCCCGCCTAGCGGGTGCCAATGGTCGTGACATTGAGTTTGGTATTCGCCCGGAAGACATCAGTGTCGAAGCCGGGGGCGAGCGCGTAGCAGTATCAGGCACCGTTGTGGTCGCTGAGCCGTTGGGTGCTGAGACCTTGGTGACGTTTGCTTGCGCCGGGGGAGAGGTGATCGCGCGCATGCCGCCATCCGTGAATTACCGTCCCGGTGAATCGGTAACCATCTACGTCGATATGCAAAAGTGTCATTTGTTTGACCGCACCAGCGGCATGGCACTGTAGTGAACATGTTCTTGTCCTTTGGTTGGTCACGAGTCGCTTCGCGGCTCGTCGTCGTGACAGCGGTGATGGCCGCCATATGCGGCGAAGTTCACGCACAAACGCAAACGCCGACGCAGACAAATTTGAAAGTACTCGTCGGCGGTCAACATCGCCCCGACATTTTTCGTCAACTCCTCAAAGACTATGAAGCGGCGAATCCCGGCATCAAGGTTTCACTTGAGTCTGGTGGCGCGACGTCTGAGCTGCTCCAGCGGTATCTCAATACCGTCTTGACGGCGCGCGATACTTCCCTGGATGCGTTCTTAATCGACATCGTCCGCCCCGCGCAATACGCCGCGGCAAAGTGGGCGGAGCCGATTGATCCCTACCTCGGCGACGGGCGGGAGGCGTTTCTTTCGCGTTACCTGCCGCTCTACCGCGCGGCAAATACGATCAACGGGAAAACCATTTCGCTGCCGGCATTCTCGGACGCGATGTACCTCTACTACCGAAAGGATCTGTTAGAGAAAGTTGGCGAAAAGCCGCCGACCACCTGGCCCGAACTCGCGCGCGTCGCCAAGAAAGTATTGGCACAAGCGCAGGACCCCAACTTACAAGGCTTGAGTTTCCAAGCTAAGGCTATCGAAGGAACAGTTTGCACGTTCTTGCTGCCGTACTGGAGCTTGGGCGGCGAAGTCGTCAAAGACGGCAAGCTGCAATTTGATCGCCCGAAGGCTGAAGCGGGCTTGTCGATGTGGCGGCAGATGGTGACGGACGGCGTGGCGAAGGAGAATGTCTCGGAGGTCGGCACTGACGACACACGCAAAGAATTTCAGGCGGGCCGAGTTGTATTTGCCGTCTTGTGGGGATACGGTTGGAACTTGTTCCAGAGCGGCGCCGACTCGCGGGTAAAAGACAAAGTCGGCGTGGTCAAGCTGCCGGCAATGCCGGGCGGCGAATCGGTTTCTTGCATGGGCGGCTGGAGTTGGGCGGTGTCGGCGTTTTCACGCAATAAGCCGGAGACGGTGAAGCTGGTGCGTTGGTTGTCGAGCCCGGAGGTCGCCAAACAACTGGCTATTCGTGGTTCGATGCAACCGGTGTTTGCCGACGTCTTCACGGACCCCGATGTGCTGCGCGCAAATCCGTGGCTGGCAGATGCGTTACCCGTGGTCGAAACCGCCCGGCCGCGACCAGTGACGCCAATGTATCGGCCGATTTCGGACGCGTTGCGGCTGAACACCAATGCGGTGATGGCCGGCGCACGCACACCGGAAGCCGCGCTTGACGAAATTGAGCATCGCATTAAGCGGGCATTGAGATAAATGCGAGATAAATGCGAGAAAAATGCGAGATAGACGCGAGATGAACGATCCTTACATACCGACACCGCAACGTTCGCTGTTTGACCGGCTTGCGGACATGAACGAATCAACCCTTGCCGCGTTGTTGCTAGCGCCGGCGTTTTTGTTCATCTCCATCATTGTGGTGTATCCAGTTGCCACTTTGGTCTGGAATAGTTTCAATGACCTACGATTGCTCACCGGTGCGCCGTCACGTTGGGTGGGCCTGGAAAACTACGCACTGCTGCTGGCCGATGCGCAGTTCTGGCGCGCGACAAAAAACACCATGATCATTGTGCTCATCACCGTACCCGGCGCTCTGGTAATGGGCTTGGGCTTGGCCTTGCTGGCAAACATGCCGTTCAAGTGGCGCGGGCCGATTCGACTCTCGCTGCTGCTGCCTTGGGCGACGCCGCTCGCCTTTGTTGGTCTGATCTTTGCGTGGTTTTTTCACAGCGAGTACGGCGTATTTAACGACTTGCTGCGTCGCGTGGGTTTGGCGCCGCAAATTTGGTTTAACTCACCGACGTTGACCATGATGGCAATCTGTGTTGCCACCATCTGGAAAACATCGTCCTTCATGGCGCTCATCTTGCTGGCCGGATTGCAGACGATTCCCAAATCGCTTTACGAAGCGGCGGACGTTGACGGAGCCAGCAAATGGCGGCAGTTCACCGACATCACGCTGCCATTGCTGGTGCCCTCTATGTTGGTGGCGCTTATCTTCCGCACGTTGACAGCGATTCAGTCCTTCGACATTCCGTACAGCATGCCCGGCCCTGGTGAAGAAACGCAGACTCTGGCGATGTACATTCACATGAATGCAGTGGATTATCTCGACCTCGGTTACAGCTCGGCGCTGGCGGTGGTGATGTTTGGCTTGTCAATGGCGACAACCTTCATCTATCTTCGGTACGTTAAGGCGGACGGCAAATGAACGCGGCCTCAAGTGGTGGAATTCGCGGTGGAATTGGTGGTGGACTTGGTGATGGATTTGGCGGAGGCATCTTCACCGGCAAACGGCTTCGCTGGTTTGCGGCCGGCATCGTACTTCTCAACGGGTTCTTCCCGGCGTTATGGATTCTGGCTACCGCCTTTAAGTCCGAGCTGGAGCTGACGGCAAAGCCGATCACTTGGATTCCGCATCAACCAACGCTGAACAATTTCATCGCCGCGTTTCGTGATCAACCACTCCCGCACTACTTGCTTAACAGCGCCATCGTCGCGCTCTCCGCGATGGTGCTCTCGTTGTTTATCAGCGCCCTCGCCGCGTATGCAATCGCCAGACTCAACTTAAAGTATCGCGGCGCAATTCTCACCTCCATCATCGCCGTCTCCATGTTTCCGCTTGTCACACTGATGGTGCCGCTGTTCGAGATCATGCGCGGGTTGGGATTACTGAATAGTTACTGGGCGCTGGTGCTGCCCTACACCGTGTTGAATCTGCCGATTTGCACACTCGTGCTGGTGAGTTTTTTCCAAGACATTCCGCGTGATCTTGAAAACGCCGCGATGATCGATGGTTGTACACGGCTCGGCGCGTTGTGGCGCATCGTCATCCCGCTAGCGGCACCGGGCGTATTCACCGCGGGGATTCTTGCTTTTGTGAACGCGTGGGATGAATTTCTACTGGCGTTGTCATTCAATTCTGCCGCTGCCTACCGCACACTGCCGGTTGGCATTCAAATGTATCAGGGCGAGTTTTCGTTTCCGTGGCCGACCATTTCTGCCGCGCTCGTCATTGCGATGATTCCAGTGGTAGTGGTGATCCTGATTTTCCAAGAGCGTGTGGTGAGTGGATTAACCTCCGGCGGCGTGAAGGGATAACGCGTGAGGTTACGAAGCCCCATCCCCACCCTTGCCCTCCCCTTGAGGGGGAGGGAACTTGCTCGCTCGCGTTGGCAGTACCTCCATTTGCAACCCCCGTCCTCTCCTTTTGAAGGCGAGGGAATCCGCTTTTCCCTTTTGCGCTTGTCCCTTTTGCGCTTGTCCCTTTTGCGCTTCTCCCTTTTTCGCTGTTCCCTTTTTCGCTGCTCGCTTTTTCGCTTCTCATTTTTTCGCTCCTCCCTCTTGTGCTCGCCTACTTTCTTCCCCACCATTCGGCTCCTCCCCCTCCAAGGGGGAGGTTGGGAGGGGGATGGGGGCCAGCAAAGCAGAAAAATCACAAACACCAGTATCCACGGCACTCTTCAGACATAAATCTCTGGAACTGCCCGTCAATATTAGCGTTTTAAAGAGTTTTGAATGAACCAAACCAATCAAGACGTTGCACCCACTCACGTTTTTAATCGCGCGGCATATGATGTCATTACCGACCTTGCGCTTGTGGCGACGAGCGAGACATCGGTCGTCTTCAACGCCACTGGCAAAAAGATCACCGTGTCCGCCCATCAGGCCGGCACGCTGCGTTTGCAATTTGGCGAGACACGGCGCCCCGACTATGGCTTGTTGGTCAAGCCGAGCGCCGAGGGTTCGCTTCAAATGACGGCGACCGAAATAGGCTGGGAGGTGGCATTTGGCGACCTGACCATGAAACTGGCCAAAACACCGTTTCGCATCACGCTAGAGAAAAACGGCGTGTTGCTGCTTGGCTCCATTACCGACCAACATTTCCGCGGCCGCTCACGCATTCCCGCATTTGGCCACGATGCGGCGGCGGGCAAGTGGTGCGCTTCGCTGGCGTTGGAGAGTGATACGGCGGTGTATGGTTTCGGCGAAAAGTTCGGGCCGCTCGACAAACGCGGGCAACTGATCCGTGGCCGGACTGAAGACGCGCTCGGTGTGAATACCGAGCTGTCGTACAAAAATATTCCGTTCTTCTGGACCACACAAGGCTGGGGCATGCTGATTCACTCTACCGGCACGGTCCGCCACGGCGTGGGATATCCGCAGTGGTC
>JACMOJ010000182.1 GCA_014378085.1 Burkholderiales bacterium
GCCCGAACCATGGCCGTAAGCTTTCTCCCGGTTTCCCCTGCATGCGAATCCCCCTCGCGTCGCGCTGAGCAAAGCAGTTTGCTCAGCTAAACCCGACGCTCGCTCATTGCGCGAATGCCGCAGGGCATTCGCTCCCGGTCGGAAAATGAAAAAAGGCGCTTTCGCGGCTTCGTTTCATTTTGGTGCCCGGGAAGGGACTCGAACCCCCACAGTGTTGCCACCGCTAGGACCTGAACCTAGTGCGTCTACCAATTCCGCCACCCGGGCATGTACTCGTGAACGTATCAGGTATGGCTCGTTCACCGGACAACTATCTATCAACGCGAGAAATACCCAAGTACAACGGGGACTATCCGCGTAAAATGAGGCCGAATAATAGCCAAAAGCCCATCAATTGTCCAACAAAAAGCCAAATACCACCAAAGCCCAGCAAAAGCGCAACGCCCACGCGGTGATTGCGAAACAACCGGCCCGCACACGCAAGCCGACTGACGCAGAGGTCGCCTTTGCGACTCAGGCGCCGGCCGCACCGACAAATACTGGCAACGCGCCAAACCGTGGCAGCGACCCGCACGCCTCGCGCGAAGCAGAAAAATACGAAAATCCGATTCCGTCGCGCGAGCTGATCATGGACGTGCTCACCCAAGCTGGTGTGCCGATGATGGAAGACGAAATCGCTGCGGCGCTGGAGATTAGTGAAGCGGAGATTGACGGATTCACGCGTCGCTTAAACGCCATGGAGCGCGATGGGCAGGTGCTGAAAAACCGTCGTGGTGCGATCGGGCTATCAGAAAAGATGGACTTAATCGCCGGTCGTGTGCAGGGCCATGCGGACGGGTTTGGTTTCTTGGTGCCGGACGATAAGTCGGAAGACTTGTTCTTGGGCCCAAAGCAAATGCAGAAGGTGCTCGATGGGGATCGGGTGTTGGTGCGCGAGATCGGTGTGGATCGCCGCGGTCGACGTGAAGCCTCGATTATCGAAGTTCTAGAACACAAGAACGCGCGTGTGGTGGGCCGTTTGTTTGAAGAGCACGGCGTATTGTTTGTGGTCGCGGAAAACAAACGCATCAGTCAGGACATCCTTGTTGAGCCCGGCTACGACATGAAGGCCGCGCCCGGCCAAGTGGTGATGGTGGAACTGGTTGCGCAGCCATCGAAGAATTCCGAGCCGGTGGCGCGCATCATCGAAGTGTTGGGCAATTACGCCGACCCCGGTATGGAAATCGAGATTGCGCTGCGCAAACACAATCTTCCGTATGAATGGTCGGATGAAATTCTGGCGCTAGAAAAGAAGCTGCCGAAGAAAGTGACGGCGAAAGAATGTGAAGGTCGGCAGGATCTTCGCGCACTCCCGTTTGTGACCATCGACGGCGAGACGGCGAGAGATTTTGATGATGCGGTCTACGCTGAGCGTCAGGGCAAAGGCTTTAAGTTATATGTTGCCATCGCCGACGTTTCGCATTATGTGAAGCAGGGTGACGCGTTGGATCGCGAGTCGCGCCTGCGTGGCAACTCGGTGTACTTTCCGCGCCGCGTGATCCCGATGTTGCCTGAGGCGTTGTCCAACGAAATGTGTTCGTTAAACCCGCACGTTGATCGGCTGGCGCTGGTGTGTGAGATGCAAATTTCGGCGCAAGGTGAAGTGAAGCGTTACGATTTTTTCGAAGCGGTGTTTCACTCGCAGCAGCGTTTGACCTACACCAAGGTCGCCAAGTATCTGTACGAGAACGAGCCAGGCCAGACAAATGAGCACGGCATTGATGAAAAACTATTGCCGCACATTCGCCATCTCGATGAAGTGTTTCAGGTGTTACTGGCCGCGCGACACAAACGTGGTGCGATCGATTTTGAATCATCGGAAACGGAAATGCGTTTCACCGAGGATGGAAAGATTTCAGAAATCGTCCCGTCAAAACGAAACGACGCACATCGGCTGATCGAAGAATGTATGTTGGCCGCGAACGTCTCGACGGCAAACTTTTTACTTGAAAACGAACACCCGGCGTTGTATCGCGTGCATGAAGGACCAAACGAAGAAAAGCTCGCGCAAGTGCGCGGCATGCTGAAGGATTTTGGCTTGTCACTAGGCGGCGGCAATGATCCGAGCCCGTCGGATTACGCGGCCTTGATCGTCAAGATCAAAGGGCGCCCGGATGAATCGTTGCTTAATACGGTGTTGCTGCGCTCGCTACGTCAGGCCGTGTATTCGCCGGAAAATGTCGGACATTTTGGGCTGTCTTATGAGGCCTACACCCACTTCACTTCGCCCATCCGTCGCTATCCTGATTTGCTCACACATCGTGCGATCAAGGCGATCCTGCACAACGATGTTTACGACCCGAAAGAGTCGTGGGATGCGTTGGGACAGCATTGCTCGATGACCGAGCGACGTGCCGACGACGCTACGCGTGATGTGGTGGCATGGCTGAAGTGTTACTACATGAAGGATCGTCTGGGCGAGACCTTTGCCGGCACGATTTCCTCCGTCACCAGCTTTGGTATTTTTGTGGCGCTTGATGATGTGTTTGTTGAGGGTCTGGTGCATATCTCTGATCTCGGCCAAGACTATTTCAAGTACGACAAAGACCGGCATCAAATTGTTGGTGAGCGCACGCGCAAGAAATACCAGCTGGCCGACCGCGTCACCATCAAGGTGGTACGCGTGGATATTGAAACATCCAAGATCGACTTCACACTCGCTGCTGAACGTATTCGATCGCGTGCCGAAATCGCGGCGATGGAAGCCCCGGAGTACAAGCCGGGCGCGGCTCCGGCTTCACCAAAAGTCGCGCCGGTGTTACAGACGTTGCAGACGCTACAGGCAGGGCGCGCGAATTTGAAGCCACCGATGTCCGCAAAACCGCCTGCGCCAAAGTCTTCCACTTCTGGCTCAAGTAAAAAGGTGGTAACGACGGTATCCAGCGCAAACCCGCCGACCACGCCGCTTGCAGGGTTGGATGGATCGGTGCAGCCAAGTCGTTACGGCAAAGTGTCGCCAAAAAAATTGCCCAAGCCAGATACCAGCCACGCCGAAGCCGAAGCCGAAGCCAATTCCAATTCCAATTCCAATTCCAACTCCAACACTAATGGCGGTGCTCGACAAGAAAAATCCACGTCCAAGGGAGCCGCAAAGTCTGCAACCGGAAAGTCGGGCGGATCAAAACAAACCTTCGCCGCGTCAAAGAAAAATAAGAAAGCATGAAGCCGCAAGTTTTGTTTGGCTTCCACGCGGTCGCATCGCGTCTTAAGGCGCGCGCCGATACGGTGGAAGAGTTGTTTGTCAGCGCCACGCGCGAGGAACGCAGTGATGCGCGTCTGGATCGATTGCTCGCCATCGCCAAAGATAAAAAAGTTCGTGTGTTGGCGGTGGATAACAAACGCCTCGACGGCATGACCGGCAACGCGCGCCATCAGGGTGTGGTGGCGATGGCGCGCCCGTTTCAGTTGCCGCAATTTGTCGATGATGTGCTGGAGACGGTCGAAGGGCCGCCCTTGTTGTTGGTGCTCGACGGTGTTACAGACCCGCATAACCTCGGCGCGTGTTTGCGTGTGGCGGACGCCGCGGGCGCACATGCGGTGATTGCGCCGAAGGATCGATCGGTGGGCTTAAACGCCACCGTAATGAAGGTGGCTAGTGGTGCCGGTGAAAACATGCCCTACATCGTTGTCACCAACCTCGCACGCACGCTGCGCGAGCTGAAAGATCGCAATATCTGGGTGATTGGCGCGGACGAAGACGGCGAACACACTTTGTACGAATCGAAGCTCGCAGGCCCGTTGGCGTGGGTGCTGGGTGCGGAGGGTGAAGGCCTACGCAGACTCACACGAGAGACCTGTGATCAGATCGTCTCGATTCCCATGCTTGGTTCGGTGGAAAGTTTGAACGTATCGGTGGCCTCTGGGGTGTGCCTGTTTGAAGCCCGCCGACAACGACTTGCGATGCCGTCATTCGCATTCAAGTAGCGAGGTAGTGCCTTTCAAAATCTCAAACCCCCTGACTGGTGGGCAGTTTGAAGCAAAAGCGCTCCAAGAAGCCCGCCGAGTGGGGAGTTTTACACGTTAGACCGTGGCCTGA
>JACMOJ010000183.1 GCA_014378085.1 Burkholderiales bacterium
ATACCAACATTTTAGCCCGTCGCGCGTTGAATGATCACCCAGCAATTGGTAAACACCGCTTGTAGGACTGCGGCTACTGACTGACGGTTGAAGCATGTTAACGCGTAATTTGTGCGTTTCCCGAACCTATAGTCATGTCGTTACCAATACTTCAAACGCCCTCGCCACCCGCCAATAAATGATGTCAATTGCACACCAAATTTCTTTAGCGAAAATTTTCGTCATCGCATCTACGCTGTGCGTATGCCCGGCCATGGCGCAGTCCACACGCGCGGCGGCGCTTGAGCAGTCTCCGGTTACTAATAAAATTGCTTCCCTCGTAAACGTCGATACCGGCAATACGAATCGCGCCGAACGACTAGCGAAACTCGCCATGGGCGGCGCACCGGAAATCCTGCGCAGTCGGCCCGCCAAGATTGACGCCGCCGTTTTGCACCAGATACGCGGCGCATTGGCAATTGGAATACCGCAATCCATTCGTATCGCGTTTTTTGATGATGCCGACTTGCTGGTTCAGATTACACGAAGCGAGCGCTTTAGCAAAGGCGGCACGACCTACGTCGGCATGGTGCCGGGTATTGCCATGAGCAGTGTGGTGATTGTCGAAGAAAATGGTGTGTTGTCTGGAAATGTAAACGTGCTGGGTAAAAAATATCAGATTCGAAACGTGGGGGCGGCAGATCACGAGCTTCGGCAAATAGATGTAGGGGCGCTACCACCTGATCACAGCGCCCTGCCCCTCTGGTCAGGCGAGAAATCAAGCCCGATGCGATCGAGAAACAGCGCGCCACTGGAATCAGCCATCCAAACTGCCAGCGACGATGGCTCGTTGATCGATGTTATGGTCGTCTACACCCCGTCTGCGCGAATTTCGCAGGGCGGTTCGGCGGCGATGAATTCACTCGTCAACCTGGCCGTGGCGGAAACCAATAACGCGTACGCTAATAGCCTCGTGAAACAGCGTGTGCGATTGGTCTATGCCGGTGAGGTGAATTATGCGGAGAGCGATTTCGCTACCGACCTCGCGCGCCTGCAAGGCACCACCGATGGCTTCATGGATGCGATACACCAGCTTCGTGACTTGTACGGCGCTGATATTGTCAGCCTGTGGGGAAATTACAGCGGTGGGTGCGGATTGGCGAATCTGATGCTCGACGAAAACGCCAATTTTTCGAGCCAGGGGTTTCACGTCGTCGATCGCAATTGCGCCACCAGTAACTTGAGTTTCGCCCATGAGTTAGGACACAACATGGGCCTGCAGCATGACGTGTTCGACGGCAATGCCGGTACCACGGTTACACCCGAACGCAGTACTGTGCCTACTGCGATCAATTATGCGCACGGCTATGTTGATCTAAATAACCGCTTTCGTAGCGTGATGGCCATTAGCGCGCAGTGCGACGCGCAAAATCCGGTGGTCCATTGTCCGCGCATCCCACATTTCTCAAACCCGCAGGTTACCGTGGGGGGTGCCCCGACCGGTAACGCCAATGCGCAGGAATTCAGGGCGTTAAATGACACTCGTGACACCACGGCCAATTTTCGTGCTTCTGTAAACCTTGCGGGCGCCGGTACCGTCATATTTTCGCCCGCCAGATACGTTGTCACCGAAAGTGTCGGTGCGGTGACGTTGTTGGTCACGCGTCACGCGGGTTCAACCGGCGCGGTATCCGTGAGTTACGCCACCGTAGCCGGCAGTGCAGTAGCGGGATCAGACTACGTCGCCCAGTCAGGCACCCTCAACTGGGCCGATGGCGAGTCAGGCACCAAAATCATTACGGTGCAGATTTTGCAGGATCGGGTGCTGGACGGGCCCAAAGGATTCACTGTCACCATCGAGACATTGACTGGCGGTGTATCCACAGGCGCTCCCGGTGTGACCAAAGCCAGTGCCGTCGTCGAAATTAACGACGCTGATGCGGATAGTTTTCCACCAGGCTGCATGTTGCCATTGACCGGCTGGACTTTCCCGGCGCTCGGCTGGTCCGTTGCCACTGATACGTATTTCGGCGCGTCGTGCAGCTTGAAAACGAATTCGGCAGCAAACAGTGGCAGTGCACGGATCCAGTTCGTTGGCAACTTTACCGCTGGCACGATCAGCTTTGCCCGCCGCGTCTCGAGTCAAAGTAGCAACGATTGTCTGCGCTTCTTTATCGATGGTGTCGAGCAAAATATAGGTGGCACGTGCGCGAGCGGGTTGGGTGCTTCCGGGGAAACTGCATGGGCAATGTTAAGTTTCAATATCTCCGTTGGCGCACACACGCTAGTCTGGTCCCATGAGAAAGATGCTTCTGGCTTGACAGGCGCAGGCGCAGCATGGATCGACAGCGTGGCGCTGCCCTTGGGCGGTGCACCGCAGATACAAAGCGCACCGCCGGCTGGCGGTTTTCTCAATATTCCTTACTCTCACCACTTTGCCGTCGGCGGTAGCCCCACAATCTCTTATGCCCTGCTCTCACCTTCTCTGCCCGATGGCCTCACGCTGAATACATCGACCGGCGTTATCTCCGGAATCCCGCGTGCGCTTGGAACGTTCAGCGGGTTCGTCAGGGCGTTTAACGACGCCTTCCCGCCGTTTGCACAACAGCCATTCGTAATCTCAATTGTTGGTGCGGCACCGAGCGCTCCCGTGGTTGACGCTACGCTGACGGACAACAGCTTTGTCAGGATCAGCGCCTCACCAGCCACGAGCGCCGGCAGCGCGCCAATCACCAGCTATACCGCAACGTGTAACCCGGGTGCGATCACCGGCACCAGCGCAACGTCGACAATTGAAGTTGCAGGCCTGGTCAACGGCGTCGAATACAGCTGCGCCATTACCGCAACCAACACCTACGGCTCCAGCACCGCCTCGGCACCTGCAATCGTCATGCCAGTGGCGACCAAACCAGGCGCGCCCTTTATCGGCGCCGCCATACCAGGGAACGCACGGGCATTTATCGGATTTTCGCCCCCGGTATCGGATGGCGGCATGGCGATCACGACTTATACCGCAGTCTGCGATCCGGGCATATTGGCCGGCATTGGTAATGTTTCACCGGTCGTCGTCAACAATCTCACTAACGGCGTCCGCTACGATTGTGCGGTGACTGCCACGAATGCTGTCGGCATGAGTGTTGTGTCGGCAACAGCCGGAGTTACCCCATCGACGACGACACAGCTCACACTCCTTGGTGTGGTTTCCCGAAAATCACACGGTGTAACGGGCGCGTTCGAGCTGCCCATTGATACCGCGCCTACAATCGCCGGTGCTGTCACCGTCGAGCCGCGCAGTATCGGCAACGGTCATCAAGTCGTATTTAGGTTCAACAATACCGTCGACACGCGCGTTTCACCAATCGTTCTCGACGCCGCAAATCGCGCCGTGGGCGCGTCGCTACTCTTATCCGACACCGACGTCATCGTGACTATCCCAAGCGTTGCCGACGCCTCGCGCGTCGCGATATTTCTCAATGGCGTTAATGGTTCATCCCGGGTCTTTTCTGCCGCGCTCGGTTTTCTGGTTGGCGATATAACCAATTCGTATGTTGTCAACGCTAGCGATATCAATGGCGTGAAGGCCAGGTCTGGTCAAATGACGACGGCGGGCAATTTTCTGTTTGACCTGAACGCTAACGGAAGCATCAACGCGTCCGACATTCAGATGGTGAAGGCGCAATCAGGGGCCGTTTTGCCGTAATCATTGTGGTCGCGCAGCTGTGATTCGATTGCCCTAACCATGCTGTCAGCGAGTGAACAAGTTTTAAAAATGAAACACTAGCACTGGCGGGGCGCATTGACTAAAATTGGTTGAAAATCTGCGGCGCATGTTTCGCAAGAGTTCCGATGCATCTGAATTAAACGTGTCAAGCCCTTGATCGCGCGTATTGTGACCAAGCTCACATTGCAAATGAAAAATGTTCCGCGGTAGTAAGATTTAGATGGCCTCTTTGCGCCATTCGTTTCATCATGTGCGGGAGTTCTTGGGGGCAGTGAACGGTATTTTGCTCGAGTAGTTGTTTTGTCTGACCGTGCAGTGCCAGATTTGGATTTTTAATTCGATCTATTAAGGTCTGTTCAAAATCTGCGGAACTTGTCATGACCAAGTAAAATGTAATGAGAGAAGATGAATATGAACCTGCAAAAATTAGCCTGCGCGCTCCTATCCATATTGTTGGCGGCACTTATATTTACATTTCCAGCTCATGCCGCCGTCACATTCAGTTGGTCGGCCGGCGCGAGCTGCGGGAACGCGCCAAGCGTGGGGTTCAGCCCTGGCGGTGCGACATTTCAGGCGTCTCTCTGTGCGTCTACCACCTTGGCCACAGAGAGAGGCTGCGGGTTCTCTGCTGTTCTTTTGGCGGCGAGCGCCGCCCAGAGTGGTGCGTTCAGCGTCACGGCGCGCACTCTCGGCGGCAACTTTCCCGATCCAAACGCTGCCCCCGCGCTCCCGTTCCTGATCAATAATCCCGCCCAATCAGGTGCAATTGACTTCGGCGGCACGATTGCGCTTGGCGGCACATCCGTCGCGCCGGCTTTAAATCAACTCCTTGCAACCTTCACCTTCCAGCCGCAGGCCGCCGCGACTAATTCGTCTTACGTGATTGGTCTCGCCCCCGCGTCGGAATTCAGTATTGACGTCAAGACGCCAACGCCCGACCCCACCTGCGGTACGGCGGGTAACTCTGGTGCCGCGCTTCCGTCGCTTACGCTGAACCTCGTTAACACGCCAGCCTTCACCAGTGCCGCGATGACTAGCTTCACAGTTGCGACTGCGGGTGCATTCAACGTGACCGCGACCGGTACACCCTCCCCGACATTTTCTGCAGCCGGTGCTTTGCCAGCGGGAGTATCGTTGGCTTCTTCGGGCGTGCTTGCCGGAACCCCACAGTCCGGCAGTGCGGGCACTTATCCGTTAACTATTACCGCCACCAACGGAAGCCTTCCAAACGCCATACAGAGTTTCAGCCTGATCGTTGCAAAGCGCAGCCAGACCATCAGCTTTGGTGCAATTGCCGGGCAATTGGTGAGTTCCTCGCCCATCACAATTGCCGGTGCATCGGCATCGTCGTCGCTACCACTCACGTTTACCTCCACGACGTCGAACGTTTGCAATGTCTCTGGTGCGGTCGTCTCGTTTGCGAGTGCGGGTACCTGTAGTATTTCGGCGACGCAAAACGGCAACGCTGACTTCAATCCTGCTGCACCGGTTGTGCAGAGCTTTTCGATCTCTGCGGTTGCACCGGGCGCACCGATCATCGGGGACATCACTGCAGGCAACCAATCATTAATCATCGCCTTCACACCGCCGACCAACACTGGCGGAAGTCCCATCCTTGATTACACCGCCGACTGCACAGGCGGCGCTAGTGCAAGAGTCACTGGGACAGGTTCGCCAATGGTCGTAACCGGTCTCGCCAATGGCACGGCCTATTCGTGCTCTGTGAGTGCGAGAAACGCTGCCGGCACGGGGGCGTCATCGGCGGCGGCAAACGGCACACCGGCTATTTCGGAGATAACGCTGACCTCAAACACAAGTATTGCGGGATACGGCGCACCCGTCACGTTGATTGCTTCGGTGACCGGCAACGGCCAATCGGGAACGGTGTCATTCAGCGTCAGTACAGGCAGCGGCTCCGTGGTGCTGCCTGGATGCAGTGCGGTCGCACTTGTTAACGGGCTGGCGAGTTGCACCGCCCCGGGCGTTTATCAGAACCAGAATCGACGAGAGTACGTCGCAATCTATTCGGGCGATGCTGGCAATGCTTCGGCAACGGCCACTCTGTCGCAAGTTGTCGCAATAAATTCTGCGGTAATGACGGTCACGGCCAACCCGCTGCCGCCGATTGTTTCCGGGCGCACGGCAACGCTAACGGCGCTGATCAAGATGAGCAGCCCTACCGGGACGGTGACTTTTACAGACAACGGCGTACCCGTCACAGGCTGCGTGCAGACGTCGGTGTCTTTGCTGCCCGACGCGACCGATTCAGCGGTCGTCAATTGCATGGTCACGGTGGCAGCGGCAAGTGCCGGCATCAAGCAGTACGTCGCGACCTATTTTTACCCGGCCGGTCACATTTCAGGCAGGGTGACTGAGCAAGCCAACATCGATGTTCGTGTTGTCGCACAAGGCCTACTCGATTACACCGATATGTGGTGGGCGGGCACGGCAGAAAACGGTTGGGGAATATCGGTTACCCAACACGGTCCAATTCAGTTCAATGTCATCTTTGCCTATGACGAACTCGGCAAATCACTGTGGTATGTCATGCCAGGCGGAAGCTTTAACGCGGCTGGCAATGTGTTTACCGGCTCGTTGTACCTGCCAACATCATCCCCGTTTAGTGCCTATGACAAAAGCAGGTTCGCCATTGGCGCACCAGTGGGTATTGCGACAATCACTTATACCGGTCAGAGCACGGCCACCCTCGCCTACACGATCAACGGCATCAGTGCGACCAAGTCGATACAGCGGCAGGTGTTTTCTGCGGAGACAGCTGGACCGAACCTGCGCATCAATGACCTTTGGTGGGCAACGTTTGCGGAGGATGGCTGGGGCATGAATATCGCCCAGCAGGGACGGACTCTATTCCCTGTCTGGTACACCTATGACGCGGCAGGTAAGGCGACGTTCTTTACAGTACAAGC
>JACMOJ010000184.1 GCA_014378085.1 Burkholderiales bacterium
GAGCCGCTGTAAATCACCTTCCCCGCGCCAGCGGCATTCACGGAAGTGCCCTTGATACCGGCAATGTCGATGCCCTTATTCGCATCGGTAAAGGTGCTCGTGATCTTGCCCTTGACCGGCCATACCCATTCAACGTCATCGTTGGCGGCAGTCGTCACGGGAGAGGCCGGCACGGGCACGGGCACGGCCGTTGCGGCAGGGGAAGCTGGGGTTGCGGCGGCAGCAGCTGTTGGCGCGGTCGCGCCCGGTGCCAGAGGTGGCAGAGGTAGCAGAGGTAGCAAAGGTGGCAAAGACGGCGCAGCGGCAGCTTGGCTTGAAAGCCGCTGATAAGCGGCGTCCGAAAAAGGCACCTTGCCACCACGTGGTTCGGCCTTGCTGGTAGCGGAATTTGTCGCCGGACGCTCGTTGGAGGCAGACGGTAACGGCGTCGGCACTAACGGCGTGGTAACGGGAGCGCCAGGGATTGGGTCTTTGGGGTCCCTCTGCGCTGTCGATGCGCCGCTGGCAACTGTTCCTGGTGGCGTCAAGCGCAACACACTGTCGAACTTAATCACGTTGGGGTTTTCGATGTTGTTCCAGGCCGCCAATTCGCGGTAGTCGAGACCGTATTGGAGCGCTAGGCCAATCAGCGTATCGCCCTTTTGCACCGTGTGGGTCTTGCCCAGATCGATCAGCTTTGCATCACTCTGCGGCTGCGACGCCGCTGCCGATGCGGTCGGCGCAGCGGGTTGCTGTGCGGGCGGCGCGCGACGGTCACTGACTGGTGCCGGTGTCTTGGTCGAACAGGCCGTCAATAAACCGGCAACTGTCAGCGCGAGAACCGATCCGACGCGTTTAGCAATGTGAACGTTATGCGCGGTGGACGCGGAGGACGTGGAGGACGTGGAGGACATAGTAGACATGGCGGTCAGGCAATCCCGGACACAAGCGGTACAAAACGCACGTCGTGGACAACGCGCTGGAGAAACTCCGTTTCGGTACGGTCTATCACGTAGAGCTGTTGCTGTTCCACCCCAACCGGCAAAATCATTCTGCCACCAACCGCAAGTTGCTCGGTAAGCTCCTGCGGCACGTGCGATGCAGCGGCGGTCATGATGATGGCGTCATAGGGGCCAGCGTCAGCGTAACCAAAATGGCCGTCAGCGTGTTTGAAGATCACATTGTAATAACGCAGATCACGCAACGTACGTCGGGCCTTGTCCATCAACGGCGCAATACGCTCGACCGTGTACACGTCCTTGGCGAGTTTGCCGAGGATGGCAGTTTGGTAGCCACACCCGGTACCGATTTCCAGCACTTTTTTTGGTATGCCCTGTGGCCGTTCACACAAAAGGCCGGTCATGATGGCAACGATTTCGGGCGTTGAAATGGTCTGACCAAATCCGATCGGCAACGCCTTATCCAGCTCATAGGCGCGTTCTTGCAGCGCTTCTTCGACAAACACGTGGCGAGGGACGTCTGCCATTACCGCCAGCACTTTTTCGTTTTTGATGCCGCGTTGTCGCAGCGCGTCAATCATGCGTGCCCGTGTCCGGTCCGAGGTCATGCCGCTGCCAGAAAAGCGCGCCGCGCCCAATTTGACTTCGTTGCCCTGTTTGCCTTGATTACCTTGTTTGCCATCTGCCGCCATTATTAGTTGGCCATCCATTCGGCCACCAACTTCATCTGTTGATAATTGGTCAGGTCAATTTGTAATGGCGTGACCGATACGCGGCTATGTTCAGTGGCGTAGAAGTCAGTACCCGGCCCAGCATCTGCGGCACCGCCTGCCGCGCCCACCCAGTAAACCACTTCACCACGCGGATTGGTCGATTTCACCGCCGGCTCTGCCTTGTGGCGTTTACCGAGACGTGTAACTTCAAAGCCCAGCAGTTGCTCGCGCGGAACATCGGGCACGTTCACATTCAACAACGAGGGAACGGTGATGGGATGTTGCTGGTGACGTTTAACAAGTTCTGCCGCCACCCACCCGGCGGTCTCAAAATTTTTCGAGTCGCGCGCCACCATCGAAACGGCGATCGACGGAATGCCGAGCAAGAAGCCCTCCGTGGCTGCCGCGACCGTACCGCTGTAAATGGTGTCGTCACCCATGTTCGAGCCGTGATTAATGCCTGACACCACCATATCCGGCATAAAGTCGAGCATGCCGGTGACGGCCATGTGAACACAGTCGGTTGGTGTGCCATTCAAAAAGAAAAAGCCGTTTGGCGCTTTACGCATCGACAGCGGGCGATCAAGCGTAAGGGAATTAGAGGCTCCGCTCTTGTCGCGCTCTGGTGCTACCACGGTGATTTCAGCAAGGGGCACAAGTGCCGCATAGAGTGCTGCCAAGCCAGGGGAGAAGTAGCCGTCGTCGTTCGAGAGTAGGATGCGCATAAATTTTGGTTTCGGGGAATCCGAAATTATGCCATGCGCGACCTACTTTCCCTCTGAAAAAGTGGTTTTTGGCTACCTCAAACGATACCTGACCGACGGCACCCTGTGCGGATATCGCCGAGTCATGCAGTCGGCGAAAAAACGTTATTGACCCACCACGTCAGCGCCCTTCGGCGGCACAAACGTGAACTGCTTGGCGTCGACCCGCGCATTACGTTCAAATTTAGACAATGTAATGCGGGTCTTGTTGCCAAACGCATCGGCCAACTCCATCGCGCGCAAGTCGGCACCTTGGAAGCCCAGCCGGATCTTTTCGATGCCCGCGTCTTTGGCCTTTGGCCCCGCGATCACCCATTGCAACCCCTCGGCGTCGCCGCCAGCGACCAGCGTGAAGGCCGCATCAATTTCTGCCCGTCCGGCGAGTAACGCGGCCGGGGTGGACGAGAAGGCGGCTTCCAGCGGCCGGATGCTTACTTGGTTTAGATCCTGGTCGTAGAACCAGACTTTTTTGCCATCACCAACGATGGTTTGCGCGGGTTTTTCATACACCCAGCGAAATTTCCCCGGCCGTTCAAACTGCAGTGTGCCGGTGCTCGCGGGACCGGCCTTGCCACGATTGTCGGTGACGACCTGCGAAAAATCCGCACGCGCGGATTTGGTGGATTGGACAAACGTCCGGAAGCTGTCGATGGCGTTGGGTGATTGCGCGGCACAGGCTATTGGGAGCAGCGACGCAAACAAAGCAAAAAATCTAACCGCATATGAACGCAGATAAACGCAGATGAATCCACGCAAACGTTGCCGTCCAGCGGCTTGTATTGGCCAAATATTCATCATTTTATTAGCGGACCTTTAAACTTATCTGGGTGCATTTGTGTACATCTGCGTTCATCTGCGGTTACAAATACCAACGCCTGAACTAATCATTACGCCGACTAGAAGGTAGAAGGGAAACTGCCGTGCGACCAATCTACTCGGTCCTCGCCGGCACCAGAATATCTCGGTTGCCATTGCCGCCCATGGTCGACACCAGACCGGCTTTTTCCATGTCTTCTAACAGCCGCGCCGCGCGGTTGTAGCCTATGCGCAAGTGTCGTTGTACCAGCGAGATGGATGCGCGTTTGTTCTGCAACACGACTTGTACCGCCTGATCGTAAAGCGGATCTCTTTCACCACCGGCACCGCCCTCCCCTGCGCTACCGCCAAGTGCTTCGGCCATCGCCTCTTCCGGCGCGTCCAGAATACCTTCGATGTAGGCGGGCGCGCCCTGGGTCTTTAACTGCTGCACCACCCGGTGCACTTCGGCGTCGCCAACAAACGCACCGTGCACACGCTGCGGCACACCACTGCCGGGCGGCAAGTACAGCATATCGCCCTGACCGAGCAATGCCTCAGCACCCTGTTGGTCAAGAATGGTGCGGGAATCAATCTTCGACGACACCTGGAACGCCACACGGGTTGGAACGTTGGCCTTAATGAGGCCGGTGATGACATCAACACTCGGGCGCTGGGTGGCAAGCACCAAGTGGATACCCGAGGCGCGCGCTTTTTGCGCCAGTCGCGCGATCAACTCTTCCACCTTCTTACCGACAACCATCATCATGTCGGCCAATTCATCGATCACCACCACGATCAGCGGCAATGCTTCAAGCGGCTCGGGTGCGTCAGGCGTCAACGAAAAAGGATGCGGCATCGGTGTGCCTTTATCCTTCGCCTCTTTGACTTTGGTGTTGAATCCGGCGAGGTTACGCACGCCAACCGCGCTCATCAGCTTGTAGCGACGATCCATTTCCGCCACACACCAATTCAAAGCGTGCCCTGCGTGTTTCATGTCCGTCACAACCGGTGCTAACAGATGCGGAATCCCTTCATACACGGATAATTCGAGCATCTTCGGGTCGATCAAAATTAACCGGACCTCTTTCGCGGTGGCTTTGTACACCAGCGACAAAATCATCGCGTTGATCGCGACCGATTTACCCGAGCCTGTGGTGCCCGCCACTAACACGTGCGGCATTTTGGCGAGGTCAGCCACCACAGGACGACCGGCAATGTCTTTACCCATTACGATGGCAAGCTTGGAATGCATGTCAGCGTAAACTGCCGAACCCAAAATTTCCGAGAGCCGCACTATTTCACGCTTCGGGTTAGGGATCTCAAGCCCCATGTGCGACGTGCCCGGGATGGTTTCCACGATACGAATGGAAGTGACAGACAAGGCGCGAGCGAGGTCGCGCGCCAGATTGACCACTGTGGAGCCCTTAACCCCTACCGCAGGCTCAATTTCGTAGCGCGTAATCACCGGCCCCGGGTACGCCGCGACGACCTGCACGCTGACATTAAAGTCCATCAATTTGCGTTCGATCAAGCGCGAGGTAAATTCAAGCGTTTCCGCAGATGGGCGTTCAATGGTCGCCTCTGCGGGGTCAAGCAGCCCGATGGTCGGTAGCGGCGAATCCGGCATATCGGAGAAAAGCGGCGCCTGCTTTTCTTTTTTGACGCGCTCGGATTGCGGAATCTCAATGACGGTTGGCTCGATTCGGATCGGCGGATGATCCTCAATGACGCGGCGCATCTCTTCGACTTTTTCCTCGCGTTGCACCACCGCCTGCTCGCCTACCTCACGGTCGCGTTTTTCTTCAAACTTGCCGCGCAGCGCAATAAACACCCACTCAACGCCGGTGCCCACACGTTCGGCTAACCGAATCCAAGACAATCCGGAAAACACCGACAGCGACCCGGCGCAGAGCGCCAGCAGTAATACTGTGCCGCCAACAAACCCGAGCCCTTTTTCGATCACCTCCGCCAGCAGTCCGCCGACCACGCCGCCAGCGCCATTGGGCAAGGCAGCCTTCATCGAATAAAGGCGCAAGGCTTCCAGCGAAGAAGACGCCACCAACAGGACTAAGAAACCAATTAGTGCGATGACAATATTTCGGCGGTGAAAGAGTCGTGAGGTTTCAACACGACCGAACAACCGCGTTACGCCATAGGCCGCGAGAACCACCCACCACCAAGCCGACAAGCCGAACAAACCAAGCAAGAAATCGGAGATCCACGCACCAGTCACCCCACCCTTGTTTTCAACGGCAGCACCCGTGCCAGAAAAGAAGTACCCGGCATCTTTTGCCGAATGCGTCACAAAGATAAGGGCCAAGTAGGCGGATAACGCCAAAAATAGGATCCAGCCAGCTTCTCGCAATAAGCGCGAGATGCGGGTGGCATCCGGTGTGGCGACCTTCGGCGCAGGCGCGGTCGGATCAAAGAAGTCGTTGTCAGAAGCACTCATCGGCAATGATTATAAGGGCGAGCCTGCGTCAAACCCATGTTCGCGTGCGCGATACTGCCGATCCCGTTTCCAACTCTCGAGCGCGTTTCCAACCCTACGAGCGCGTTACCACCCCTCCAGCCCGTTTCCAACCCCCGAGTCCGTTTCCAACCATTAAAGAATGGTTGGGTCAAAAGCTGGGGGGCAGACGATCGTTGTGAATCGTGATCTGTTTGGCTTCGACTGAGATGTAGCCGCGCTCCGACAAGTCTTTCAAAATTCGATTCACCATTTCGCGCGACGCACC
>JACMOJ010000185.1 GCA_014378085.1 Burkholderiales bacterium
ATGCTCAGTGCATCAAGGGCGCGGCGTGTCTGAATTTCGATAGCTTCGGCCGAATGATTTTGGGCGCTCGCTTCCACGATCCATCGGTGAACTCCCTGTTGGAGTACGCTGTTCAATTCGTCGCTCAAGCGTCGGTTGTAACCTCGTTTCAGCAGGGACTGCCAACGCGTGGCGCGTTGCACCGGAATGCTCGCCCCTAACAGAAGTGGGAACAGGGCGTGGTCGCAATCAACGACTTCAGGCCGCTTGCCAACAACCGTCCACTCGCTGTGGTCCCCAGGTCCGAGTACGTATTGCCGCGTCTTCATTTTTATCAGCGCGGCGCTCAGCTGAAATCGATAGGTAAATACCAGCGTCGTGGTGGTCTGCGTGTCGTCGATTCGATTGACCGAATCGAGTTGTACCGTGGCTTGATCTCCGAGCCCCGCGGGACCAAAAAAGTTTAAAACATGCTGAGATGTGCTCGGAGAACCGCTGTCAAAGGTGACGCGATATTCTGGCGTGTGCACCAAAGCAATCTGGCCAATTTCTGTAAAACTGCCGGTCCCTTCGCAGGCGGAACAAGGTACCGATCCGGTGCTATGACAGTCACCGCACGATTCCGAGCCACTGCCTGCGCAACTGTAACAATGAATATGACGGCGGCCGCCGCAGGCCGAACAATCCTGATAGTCGTCGTGATAGTGTCCGTCGCCGTCGGTGTAGCCCGTCAGTACCTGTCCAGAGCCTGCACAGGCGCTGCACGGTTGGTTCCCGGCTCCATCGCAATGGCCACAACGGGTCTCGCCTTGGCCACCGCAGTTCAAGCAGGTTCGCGTGCCGCTGGCGTCGCAATCGTCACAATGTCGCCGGTAGATCAGTCGCCTATTTTTGACGGGGCGATAGGATAAATGCCGAGATGCTGAGTAGTCGGCGCCTGTAATGCTTTCCGTCAAATTCGCATGCGTTGATGGGTCATACAACGCGAGGAGCCCTTGCTGTTTTAATCCCTGATCAAACGCGTCGCGCGTACTGCACAGGATGTCGTCGGCTCCTAGAGCTACGGTGCCGCACCAGCGCCGGATTTGATGTTCAACGCTGAGATGGTGCGACGCGACGATAGTGCCGGCCATGTCATGCTGTTGGCTCGACAAAATATCGAAGGCGGGGCCACTCGTGGAGAGCGCTAGCAGCGCCCACTGCAGCGCGGCTTCGCGTGCTTCGGCTTCGTAGGGCGTGGTGATGTTCGTTGCGGGGTTTGATGGTTGCATGAAGCCACATTACCCCCAAGTTTTGCGGGTGCAACCGACCGGGATGACGCCCATCAGGCAAGCGGCTGCGCTTGTTTTTTGCGATGACCGCTACTTGCAGCGGTGACTGGCAACGAATCGGTGAAACAATCCGTATCGGGAGAGCATCGAGCACCGTTGAAGCTACTGTCTTCTCAGCTGTCGATTGGGATCTCGCGCCAACGTCGTCCGTCCCACGCCAAAATCGTGCCCCACGGCGTGCGACCGACAACCGGAGTACCCTCTGCAATTGAAAGTGAATCAGGGAGGGGATTACGTGTCGTGAGCGGAAGTTCTCGCTTCAATGCGATCGGAGGGATTGCGCAACACGGCATCGCAAAAGAGTGCCGACGCGCCCTTAGAGTTCGGGTCGTCGCGTCGATGTCGCTGGCCAACACCTCGATCCATTCAAATCCGCACTGGGTGAAATAATCGATTTTGGCCTGCGGAATTTCATGACTGTGCCGAATTTCGACGATCAGATCCACGTGACCTTCGCTGTCAAAAACGACGACGTCCGGACGATATAAAGTCTGCGTATTTGTTGACCTCGTCGACTTCGGTAAGACCTGGTTGATGCGAACGTCGCGACTGAAAGGTTTCCAGGGTACCAAACGCGTCTGCCCATGAACCGCGCAGGTGACTTCAATGTGCAGGCCCTGATCGACCTCGTCGCATCCGAAAGCGCACATTAACGCGGCTTTGACGTCGTGGCACGCTCGTCGGTGAACGGCCGATTCGCCGCTCCCTAAGCCAAAACAACATCCAGCAAATGCAGCGCCGGCCGACGTGTGCCTGAAATGCGGTGTTTGCTTGCCTCCAATTTCTGCGTATCTTTGCACGGGCGCCTTGCATTCTGGGCATTGGTAACCGTGCTGTAGGCTGCTACTCTTGAGTCGAAGCGCTGCAATCGGCAGTAGGGAAATGCCATGACGGTCAACTGCATAAGGAAGATGAAACAACGACATTGTGGCGACCTCTTTTTTCATGAATGAGGCGGACACAATGTCGCTAAACGACCCACAATTGCAGCACTTGCCGACAATTGCCGGCAATACGGAAACGATCCTTGCCGCGGCTCGCGTGTTTCGTGACTGGCTCACAAGCTTGAGAAGCGACGAACATCCTGCCCGCGTTCTGACAGTCATGGTCGATGCGTTGATCGGCCAGTTGGTAAAAGGACAGGAACCAGAAGCACTGGAAGGCGCGTGGATTGTCGAGCGACTTGGCAAACGCGTGGACGGTGAGCGCAGCGCGTCCAGCCAAATGGCTTGGGCACGAGTCGAAGTTTTCTTCCGGTCTAGGCGGACGAATCTATGCCAGACTGCGGCCTCGCAAATGTTGGGCTTCGTTCTTCAACCGTCGAAGATTAGCGTCGGGAAGCGAGGTGTGTCGTCAACCTATGGTTGGAGCCTAGACGCCCTTCAGCCTGATGATTCGCTTTTGACGGAGGCGCCGCCGCTCGACGAGGCGCACTACGCCAGATATGCAGACGAAAGCCCGTCGTGGCTAGCCCGACCGCTCTTTCCTGGCGGTGTCATGCATGTTCGAAGCTGGCGCGGTGTTTTAGTTTTTGTCACGATCATCGCTGCGGTGTTGTTGGCGCTGCTGATCATTTGGGGTGTTACGTTTTTGATTAGTTACGGGAAGCCATCGACAGCCGAGCTGGTTTCTCTGCTGTTATGGCCGGGCGTTGTTGTTTTTTTCTTGTGGCAGGTTCTCGTTCGTCCAGCCCTGATTTTGGTCGACGACCGAATCGCGATGGCTCCAAGCACAGTCAATCTCCTGTCTATATCGGTCGACGGGCAATGGGAGCTTTTTCGTGAGGGTAAACAGCGCTGGATTCAGCTAGTACGCTATACAGCGGCCTGCCCACAATGCGGGGCGACACTCAATCTATCGAGAGGTGAACCAGACTGGGTCCGGCGCCTCGTGGGTCGATGTACGGAGAGTCCACGCGAGCACGTTTATAGCTTCGACCGTGTCACGCTTCGCGGCAAACGGTTGCGCTGAGCGTCGAACTGCATAGTCGATTCTGAAACTGTTATGCGCCAAGGTTCGGGGCAGGATCGGCTTGCATCAACCCCGCTGAATAGGCAGGCAACAGGGGCATTCGCGTCTCCGGACGCCGGCGTACCGTTCTTCCGTGTGAGTGTGGATCTAACGGCTGGAGGTAGCCACCAGCGTCGAGCAGCGATCCACACCATTACCAAGCACCAGGTTAATGACTTGTCGAAATTTTCGCCGGGGCGCGCAGCGGCGAAATTGCGTCGCCGTACCCCGTGAATGACTTGTAGCTTGACGCTCGTACCCAAAACCCCACTCGTTGTGTGCGGGCACACGATTTATGGAATGCAAATATTGTGTCGGTGCCGCGCGAGTGTTGACCACGTGGGACTCCGCGACTACGGGTCAGTACGCGCTTGCGATGCGAATGCAATCCATCGGAAAGGTGTTTGCATGGCGAAAGCGCCGCGACGTGTCTACTGTCCAAAGACTACGGTCCCGCGACATACCGTTCGCGGTATTGATGATTGATGAGCCGTAATGAAAATGTTCACAAAGTCCGTGACAGAGGGTCAAAATTATCGGAGATCGTGACAAAATTAAGTTTGAAATTTATAGCCCGCTTGAGCTCTTCAAGTAAAAGCGTTGTGAAGTTGGTGCCCTGCCTCAATATCACCGCATATCCGGACTTAATGTCCAACTTAGATGTTCCCTGAACGTTTAATTTAAGCACAAACGCATCTACTTTTTTTAGGTGTTGTTTCTAGAACTGATCATCCGCTTTTTTCCAAAGCCGCTCATCTCCATCGCGCACAATTCTGGTGGCGCCAAGTTCATGCCCGCCGAATCTAGCAGCGAGCAAATCGTAATTTAATTTCGGCCACTGAGCAAAAAAATCTTGCGGTGCCGGTCATAATTTTGACCCGGTGATTAGGCGGCAACTTGCGCAGACTCACAAAAGAAACACATGCGGCGTAGCCCGCGCCTCACTCCTCCCGTCTGATCAACACACGCTTCGAAAAAGAATGCGGCGTATGCGCTGCATTCTCGCGGCGTCGTTCTATGTGACGGAAACAGTGACGCACATCATACGGCGACACACAGCCTTTAAGGGCGGGCCTCCCAGACCCTTCCACACTCTATTTTTAGCGTGACCGTCGCGTGACCCCGCGAAATCCGATCACCTCTTTGGTCTTCTGAGACCTTTACACGCACGACAGTTCTTGTTGTGACCACGTGTTCCCAAGAGTCCCCCCGCTGACTAGAAACGCGGGCGTTGTGCGTAAGCCATGACGGGCCAGCGGCCACTCGCTACGCAACAAGCGAGGCCACTTTCGAGTGGCATCAACACTGAACTTTTGTCAGTTGCAATTTTGGGTGAGTAGGGCTCGCCGCGTTGAAGACCTCTCCGTTTCTTCAACGTACTTTTCGCGGAGCGTCTTTGGTATTTTTGTAGAGTTGAAATGAACGACTTTAAACACGACGTGCACGTCACCATTAACCGCAACAAGTCTGGTAGTCACTCGACGCGCGCCGCGCGGCGTGAGGCTTTGTCTTCATTCGCGCGAATGCTCCATGGACAATTTAAAGGGATTCGCTTGGACAACGTCAATGACAAACACATCAGCTGGTATGTCCAGCGCATCAAAGTCGAACCCTCAGTTCGGACCGGTCAGGCCTTAAGCACCGGGCGACTGAAAAATTTACTGTCGCACCTAAGATGGCTTTTGGAGCAGGTCGGCAAAAGCGGATTGTTGCCCAAAGAGAACGCCCGGCTCGGGATACCGCGCCGTGTTTACGTTGCGCAAACTTCGCGAGGCATTACTGCTGGCGACGACTTGCTCAACGATATCCGCGCTCACAGCCACTTCGTGGCCGCTTCGATGGAATTGAGCCGCGAATTTGGACTCAGATTTGAAGAGTCCTTAAAAATTCGAGTTTCCGAGGCGGACTCGAGGAACGAACTTTGCCTGCGCTCGAGCTGGTGTAAAGACGGGGTGCCGCGTGCAATTCCGATCCGAACTCAGTCACAACGCGTCGCACTCGATCGCGCGCTCGCCATCAGCGGCACTCATTCACTGTGTCCGCAGGGGACGTCGTATATCGAGCACGCGCGCCGCGCGCGCAATCTGATCAACCAGTTTGGAATTCATCGAATCCATGGGCTTCGGCATAGCTATGCGCAGCGTCGCTACATGGAATTGACTGGCTGGGAGTCGCCAGCCGCGGGTGGGCCTTTGGCAACCAACATGACGGCAGCGCAATATGCCGTCGATCGAGCCGCCCGAATGACCGTCTCGAATGAACTCGGGCACGGACGTGTGAGCGTCACAAATGTGTATTTAGGTTCCGCCACTTTCGCGCGCGGACCAATCGTTGACGACACGTCTATTTTGATTGACTGACCGCTTTCCCCGCATATCTTTTAGCAGGCACTTTGGTCGCCAATGCCTCGTAGGGCTACAGCCAAAAGCGTCGTCATACCGCTACCTTTTTTGATCACTTTTATTTACCAGCACTTTAGGAGTAACTGACATGCGCAAGTTAAAACGGCACCTCTACACCCGAGGCGGCGTGACGCGAATTTTTACCGGGAAAACGGTTCCGCTCACCGCCTCTATGGAATACCAATGCGTCAATGCCGTCTGTTATGTTTTTGGGATTTCTAGAGCCACATTGTGGCGCATGAAAACGCGAGGTGAGTTTCCCGCGTTTGATCCGATTGAAGATACCGAAGTTGCCAGCGATGTGCCCGATGGGGCGGCGTAATTTGATTGCGTAGGTAGGTGCTGTTCACGCAAAGGGCGGCAAACCAACCCGGTCTTGCCCTTTGCGGGACGTCCGAATCCACCGAAATTGACCAGCTGCATACCGTTGCGATTGGAGCTTGACCGACTATTTTTGGGTCAAATTTCAGTGAAAATTATTACCCTTACTGGGTTAATTTTGGGGGAGCGGCAACAGTCCTGGCGCCATCGAGATAGTCTGCCCAACGTTGCATCATTCCGCGTCGCTGAATGATGTGCGTTGTGCGGTTGTATGCGTTGCCCAACGCATCACGCACCTTGTGGGCAAGCTGGGCGTCAATCACATGTAACGGCTCTTCGAGAACTTCGTCGAGGATGGTTCGTGCTGTTGCCCGAAATCCGTGGGCTGTAGCTTGATCCTTCGTGTATCCCATGGCGCGCAGTGCCACGTTGACTGTGTTTTCGCTGATGGGGCGATCGTGAGATCGTTCACCTGGAAACACGAGTCGACCGTGACCAGTGAAAGGGAACAACTTTTTCAGTGCATTGACGGCCTGCGAGGCGAGTGGCACCAAGTGCGGAAGCCCGTTTTCTTTATCCTGCTTCTTGCGCTTCATTTTGGCGCTCGATATCGTCCACATGCCTGCAACAAGGTCAACCTCGCTCCACTCCATCATGCGCACGTTGCCTGGGCGCTGAAAAGTAAGCGCGGACAGTATTAGCGCGGTGCGAACAATCGGCCCGCCGTTGTACTGATCGATCGCGCGCATTAGTAAGCCCACCTCGGGAACGCTCGTGATCGAGGCCATGTGTTTGTTTCTGTGCGGCTTGATTGCACCTCGAAGTGTTGGCGTGGGATCGCTTGAGGAGCGCCCCGTGGCGACCGCGTAACGACACACTTGCCCCACCACAACGCGAACACCATGCGCAGTTTCGAGTTCGCCGCGAGACTCAGGTTTTTGAAGTAATGTGAGCACGTCGGCAGCCGAAACGTCGGAGATCGCTTTTCCGCCGATAAACGGGAACGCGTGCATCTCTAACCTGCGAATTAACTTGTTGGCATGCGTTGCCGACCAGTCGGACGAAAACTTTGCGTGCCACTCTCGTGCAACCGCCTCAAACGAGTCACTGACGGCCGCTATCTCTGCCTGCTTTCCAGATTTGCGCAGTTCACCGGGGTCGACTCCGTCAACAAGTTGCTTTCGGGCCTTGGCCGTTTTTGCACGTGCGGTTGCGAGACTGACAGCGTCGTACACGCCAAGCGCTAACCGTTTTTCCTTACCGCTGAAGCGATACTTCAAGCGCCAATACTTACTGCCCGACGCCGCCACTTCAAGATAAAGCCCGTCGCGGTCGTACAGACGATAGGACTTAGCAGTAGGCTTGGCGTTGCGAACTTCGATATTTGTCAGCATTTTGGGGGCATCAAAACTGGGGGCACGAGGTGATGCCCCCAATTATGCCCCCAACATGCCCCCGCATTCAACAGGTTGCCGGTGGACGTCGGCGGACAACTAATCTGGCAGGAAGCTTGATTTTATTGGGTTATGCAGCGATTCTTGTACTTATTTGGACGCTGCTGGATGTCCTGTTGGTGCCCGAGACCGGAATCGAACCGGTACGCCCGCTATTCACGAAAGCGGCGGATTTTAAGTCCGCTGTGTCTACCAATTCCACCACTCGGGCAATGGACTGACTTCCTGAATTCTAGCGGTCAATCAGATTCGC
>JACMOJ010000186.1 GCA_014378085.1 Burkholderiales bacterium
CGGCAAGCCGGTGGCGGGCCGAGTGGCAATCGCATCGAGCGAGTTGCCGCACCGTTATCGACAATTAGCACGCCACTTAGCACTCGCGAGAGATCGCCAATACAGTGCCGAGCTCGCTGCGCGGCTTGAGTCGTTGGCGCTCGCAGGACATCAAGCGTTGTATGGGGCCAGCCACGCGGGAGATGGTGGCGGCGTCATGTTGTTCATTCGTGCGACGTTCCCGCAGCTGGTGCGAACACATTGGCGAAGTGTGCTCGTCGCCTCGCTTTGTTTGTTTGTGCCAATGATCGGGCTGACCATTCTGATCCCGCTTGTTCCAGAATTTGCCTATGTGATGATGCCGCCGGATCAACTCGCCAAAGTGCAACAAATGTACGACCCGGCGAATCGCATACTTGGTGAAGCGCGCGACGCCGGCAGTGATGTCGCGATGTGGGGGTTCTACATCTGGAATAACGTGCGTATCGACTTTCAGTGTTTTGCCGGTGGCCTGCTGTTTGGTGTGGGGTCGATCTTTTTTCTGATCTTAAATGGCGGCATGATCGGCACCGTCGCCGGTCATCTCACCCAGCTTGGGTATATCGAAACGTTTTGGGGTTTTGTCGCTGGCCACAGCGCGCTGGAGTTGGTAGGCGCGGCGTTGTCGGGTGCCGCCGGGTTGCAACTTGGTTACGCACTAATTGCACCGGACCGCCGCACGCGACTTGATGCGTTAAAAATCGCCGCACACGATGCAGTACGCATCCTGTACGGTGCAGCGGCAATGACCTTTCTAGCGGCCTTCATTGAAGCATTTTGGTCGGCGTCTCGCGTGCCGCCGGTGGAAGTGAAATACGCGTTTGGCATCATCGGTTGGATTTTGTTGATTGCCTATTTCTTGCTCGCAGGCCGCACTCGTGAAGTCAACGCATCATCGGTAAGCCGGCAGGAGCAACGCCGTGCGGCTTGATGATGTCGCGGTGCGGTTGCGTAAACGTAACGCGTTTGAAGCAGTTGATCTTGGCTACGCAATGACCCAAGCGTGGCGGCGCGATATCTTCCCGGCTTGGGCGAGTGTCTACGTTACGGCGGCGTTAGTCATTAACCTCGCCTGTTTCGCGAAGCCGCCGGTGGCGATGTTTGTAATGTGGTGGTTGAAGCCCGCATTTGATCGCGTGATACTGCATGTCCTGGCTGGGGCTGCATTCGGCGCCGCGCCAAACACGGCTGCCACGTGGCGCGCGCTGCCGACGTTATGGACGGCTCCTGGCATGTTTGCCGCCCTGACGTGGCGGCGCTTCGACGGCGCTCGTTCGTTTAACCTGCCGATTTCACAGCTCGAACAGCAGGCGGGTAAAGCCGCTGCGGCACGCAGACGTGTGCTGGGTCGTGAGAGTCGCGGAACTGCGGTCTGGCTGACCATTATCTCGGCACATTTCGAAGTGTTGCTAGTGTTATCGATCTACGCATTTGCCGGGATGTTTTTACCGGGTGATGCGGGCGCAATCAATCCGTTCCGCTGGATTACAGAACCGCCACCCGATTGGTTGCAGTGGATTTCGAACATCTTTTCAGTCGGCGTCGTCTTGTTACTAGAGCCGTTTTACGTTGCGGCGGGATTTGCGCTTTACCTGAATACCCGCACCACACTAGAGGGATGGGACATTGAGCTGGCATTCAAGCGGATGTCGGCGCGCATACGCGGCGCGAGGCAGTCCGCAGCGCAGGCATCGGCTTGGCGCAAGAGTGGCAA
>JACMOJ010000187.1 GCA_014378085.1 Burkholderiales bacterium
AGACAACCCGCATCTGGGCTGGACGCATCCCAGCCTGTTACGACCCCCGCCGCGACGGCCTTAGGCGCCACCGCCACCGCCACCGTCGGTACCGCCGCCTCGGGGCAGACATTGCCCGGACGACTGCCTTGACCGATTCACTGATCGGCTGGCTACCTTGGGCCTTCATCGCCGCGCTGGGTTTTTTCGCGCTGGGATGGCTGGGGGCAAGGTTCGACGTGAAACGATTAATTTCGGACTCAAAAAAACTCCCGTTATCTTATTTCCGCGGCTTGAACTTCTTGCTCAAAGAACAACCCGATAAGGCCATTGAAGCCCTGATCGATGCCTCCCGACAACATCCAGAAGCGGTCGAACTTCAACTCGCGCTGGGTAGTTTGTTTCGACGGCGGGGTGAAATCGACCGTGCCTTGCGGGTGCATAAAGAATTGTCTGAGCGCAGCGGTCTCTCGCCAGAGCAACGAACGGATGCGCTGTATGAAACAGCGCTGGATTATCACAAGTCCGGCTTGCTCGACCATGCGGAAAAGATTTTGCTTGGCGTACTCAACGCAAGCGCTGCGAGTGACCAGCAGCGCCGGGTGGTCCTTGAATTATTGTTGAACTTGTACCAGCAAGAGCGCAACTGGCGCCGAGCCATCGACGTGGCACGAACGCTGGACGCGGATGTTCCGATCAGCAAGCGGCGGTTCACCTCCGCTATCGCAAATTTTCATTGTGAGTTGGCTTCAGAAATGCTGGCCACAGATGGGGCGGCAGGTGCCGCCGGTTACCTAGAACGCGCACTATCCGAATACCCGTCATGCGTTCGCGCCAACCTCTTATTAGGCGAATGGCTGGCAGGCGAGGGCAAGTACATTGAAGCGATCAACGTGTGGTGCAGCATTGAGCAGCAGAATTCTGCCTACCTTGGACTAGCCGCAGAACCGTTGCTGCATGCGTTCGAGGCGATTGGCAGGACGTCTGACGGCTGCGCGCTGTTGTCGCGTTTGCAGTTGCAATATCCGTCGCTGGATTTGCTCAATGCATTGTTTAAGGCGACCCTCAAGAACGCGGGCCCGCTCGAAGCATCTGATTTGGTCAGGCGCGACCTACATTTGAACCCAACATTGGTCGGACTTGATCGGTTCCTCGAAGCGCAGGTGCTGGCCGCAACTGACGAGTCGAAGGCAGATTTAGAGATGCAACACGCGTTGGTTCATAGCCACGCCAGTCGGCTGGCGGTCTATCTTTGCAAGAACTGTAGCTTTAAGGCCAAGCAGTTCTACTGGCACTGTCCTGCGTGCGGCGGTTGGGATACGTTTCCGCCGCGCCGAACCGCAGAATACGACACAGCGGAACGACACCTCGCAAGACTGCAAGCCGAACACATCGAAAATAAACAAGGTAATGCATGACGGACAGACCAATCATTGTGTCACTGGACTTTCCCACTGCTGAGGCGGCACTCGCATGTGCGAAGCAACTCGACCCCAACTTGTGCCAAGTCAAAGTTGGCAAAGAGCTCTTTACGGCGGCCGGGCCAAGCGTTGTGGAAACGCTGATGAAGCAAGGCTTTAACGTGTTCCTCGATCTGAAGTATCACGATATCCCCAACACCGTTGCCGGCGCATGTAGCGTGGCAACAAGGATGGGCGTGTGGATGCTTAATGTTCACGCCGCCGGCGGACGCCGCATGCTCGAAGCGGCAGCCGATGCAGTGGCCCGCAACACGCCCGCAGGAAATGCCAAGCCGATTCTCATTGCCGTTACCGTTCTAACAAGCCTAAGCGCGTCCGAGCTGCCCGAAATCGGGCTGGCACCGGATGTGGACGCCGCCGTCGCGCGCTTTGCGTCCCTGTCCAAAGATTGCGGGCTGGATGGTGTGGTGTGTTCCGCGCAAGAAGCGCCGTTGATGAAGAATTCCTTCGGCCAATCATTTGTGTTGGTCACACCCGGGATTCGTTTGGCCACTGACGCGAAAGGAGACCAGTCGCGGGTCGTCACGCCGCAGGACGCGATTAAACTCGGTAGCGATTACTTGGTGATCGGCCGCTCAATTACCGCAGCCACCAACCCGCAAGCGGTGCTGACGATGATTAGTGATTTCTTGAAAGTTGACCATCCATGAAGCTAACTGTTATTGGCACAGGCTATGTTGGGTTGGTGTCGGGCGCGTGCCTTGCCGATGTTGGTAACCAAGTGTTATGTCTGGATATCGACACAAAAAAAATTGACCTGCTCAAGTCCGGTGGTATTCCGATCTACGAGCCAGGACTCAAGGAAATTGTGGCGAACAACGTGGCGGCGGGGCGTCTGCGATTCACGACAAACATTGAAGAAAGCGTGGCGTTTGGCGATATTCAAATGATCGCGGTCGGCACGCCGCCTGGTGAAGATGGCTCAGCCGATTTGCAGTATGTTGTTACTGCCGCGCGCAATATTGGCCGCTTTATGACCGGGCCTAAAATTGTGTTGGACAAATCGACCGTGCCGGTCGGTACCGCAGACCAAGTGCGTGAAGCGATTGCGCAAGCGCTCGCAAGCCGTGGGGAGCAGATTAAGTTTTCTGTTGTGTCAAATCCAGAGTTTTTGAAGGAAGGTGCCGCCGTTGAAGACTTTATGCGGCCGGATCGTATCGTGATCGGCGCGGACAGCGAGGACGCGGTCGAGGCGATGCGAAAACTTTATGCGCCGTTTCAGCGCAACCATGATCGTTTAATGGTGATGGACATTCGCTCGGCCGAGTTGACCAAGTACGCGGCAAACGCCATGCTGGCAACGCGCATCTCATTTATGAACGAGCTGGCGTTACTTGCCGAACTTCTTGGGGCTGACATCGAAGCGGTGCGCAAAGGCATTGGTTCGGACCCGCGAATTGGTTACCAATTCTTGTACCCTGGTATTGGCTACGGTGGCTCGTGTTTTCCGAAGGACGTCCAAGCGCTGCAACGCACGGCGTCGCAGGCCGGCCTTGATTTGAAGTTGCTGGATGCGGTGGAGCGTGTCAACTATGCGCAAAAGCATGTGCTTACGCAAAAGATTGTGAAAACGTTTGGCGAAAATTTAGCGGGCCGCACCTTCGCCATTTGGGGACTGGCATTTAAGCCGAACACGGACGACATGCGCGAGGCACCATCGTTGGTGTTGATCGAAGACCTCACCAAACGCGGTGCTAAGGTGGTGGCGTTTGATCCGGTCGCCGCCACAGAAGCAAAACACCTGCTGGCAGGAAATGCGAATGTGACATTCGCCGACAGCGCGCTGGGTGCATTACAGGCAGCGGATGCACTCGCCATTGTTACCGAGTGGAAAACGTTTCGCGCGCCGGACTTTGGCGCCATGAAGGCCGCGCTTAAATCGCCGGTGGTGTTTGACGGCCGCAATCTTTATGAACCCGCGACAATGGCCGAGCAGGGTTTTAAGTATTTTCCGATTGGCCGCAAGCAAGCGGACGCGGCATGAAGTTGAACATCCCCGATTGTCAGCATGCGCGAGTGCTGGTCGTTGGCGACGTGATGCTTGACCGGTACTGGTTCGGCGAAGTGTCGCGCATTTCACCGGAAGCGCCTGTACCAATCGTGCATGTGAAACGTACCGAGGAGCGTCCCGGCGGAGCCGCCAACGTGGCGCGAAATATTGCTTCGCTAGGCGGGCAGGCCACACTTCTATCAGTGATTGGTGATGACGAAGCGGGCAGGGCGCTCACGGATTTATTGGTAAAAGAAAACGTCGCCACGCATTTCCACAAAGATGCCTCACTACCGACGACGGTGAAGTTGCGCGTGATTGGACGCCAACAGCAGCTAATGCGGATCGATTTTGAAACCCCACCGTCGCGTGAAGTACTCGAAGACAAATTGGGTGACTTTGAATCGATGGTCGATGCGCACGACGTTGTGATCCTGTCGGATTATGGGAAGGGTGGCCTGACCCATGTGACCAAGATGATCGACGCGGCCAAACGCCACGGCAAACGGATTCTGATTGATCCGAAGGGGGATGACTATTCCAAGTATCGGGGAGCCACGTTGCTGACGCCGAACCGCAGTGAGTTCCGCGAAGTCATGGGGAAGTGGCGCGATGATGTGGACCTTGCCCAACGTGCCGAGAAGCTGCGCGATGACCTGTCGCTTGAGGCGTTGCTCGTCACGCGTTCCGAGGAAGGAATGTCGCTGTTTACGGCGTCCGAAGTCCTTCATGAACACACCCAAGCCCGCGAGGTGTTCGATGTTTCGGGCGCGGGCGACACGGTGATCGCCACCATTGGGCTAATGATGGCGGCAGGTGCGGATATTGCTACCGCAGTGCGAATCGCCAACCGCGCTGCCAGTGTGGTGGTCGGCAAACTAGGCACTGCTACGCTGACGCGCACTGAGTTGGAAGCCGCAATCGGATCAGCGTGAGAAAAGCAAAATGCGCGAGTACCGCAGATGGGCGTAGATAAACGTTGGTGAAGCGCACATGAAACGCA
>JACMOJ010000188.1 GCA_014378085.1 Burkholderiales bacterium
CGCAACAGCAATGCTACTCACGCTCACGGCGGGATGCGCCGGGTTGTTGCCCAAACCTGCTGCGCAACCTGCGTACTATGCCTTGGACGGCGGCGGGCTTAATGCGAAAGCAACGTCACCGCTTTCGGCCACAGCGCCCACATTGATTGTCAGCCCCACCCACGCGGCCGCCGGGTTCGACAGCCAACGCATCATCTACGTGCGCGACGCCCACAAGCTCGATTATTTTGCGCGCAGCGAATGGATCGACACACCTGCGCGCATGCTGGCGCCGCTGGTGGTCGCGGCGATTGAAAACAGCGGCGGATTTCGGGCTGTCGTACAGACGCCAAGTGCCGCCGCCGGTGACATCCGGCTCGATACCGAAGTCCTTCGCTTGCAGCACCAATTCGGCGAGTCTCCAAGCCGCGTGCGTTTCACGCTTCGCGCCTACCTGGTCGATAACGCCACGCGGCGCGTGCTGGCGTCGCGCGAATTCGACGAAAGCGTCGCGAGCACCAGTGAAGATCCTTACGGCGGTGTGATTGCAGCCAATCGTGCGGTACAGAATGTGCTGGCGCAGCTTGCAACGTTCTGTGCTGAGACAGCGGGCACATGGCAGCCGCGCACTGCGCAGACGCCGAAACGCTAGCATTAGCGGGGCTCACAGGAGACAAATGCCCTGCAACACCCGCCAATGCTAGTGTTTTTCTACGGGACATGTTTTTTTACCCAGCCCACGTAGCTATTCATCCAGCCTTGAAGGAATTTCCTGCTGCCTTCGCCGATGTCCCCGGCGTCGTCAAATAATCCGTCCTTTGCGTGCACGAATGCCTCGGGTAACCCGAGCGTGGGCATGTCCAGACAGGCCAGGATATTGCGCAGATGCTGCTGTGCCATGGCCGTGCCGGTGGCGGCGACCGATGCGCCCAGTACGCCAGCGGGTTTGCCTGCCCAGACACTTTGGCCATAGGGGCGTGAGGCGTGATCGATGGCGTTTTTGAGTACGCCGGGAATCGAGCGATTGTATTCGGCCGTCACGAACAGCACGCCGTGTGAGGCGACGATTTCCGCTTTCAACCGCTTTACTGTCGCGGCCGGATTCGCGTCGTCGTCCTGGTTATAGAGTGGCAGGTCGCCTATTTCTATTTGCTTGAACGAAAAATCTTTTGGTGCCAACTTCGCGACTGCGCTCGCCAGCTTGCGATTAAACGAATCGCGGCGAAGGCTGCCGACGAAGACGGCTATCTGAATCTGGTCCATAACGATCTCCTGGAAATTTGAACGTGCTTTGCAGGCCATAAAGGTACGAGGCGTTTGCCTGATCGTCTGTGCGGTGGCGAACGCAATGTGTCGTGACGATCTATACTTGGCATTCGCCCATGCACCATCAGCAGGAAAACCCTTGGCACCAGCAGACGCCGAATCCCGCTTCGGAGTTTTATGATGGACACGACACCCGACCCCAAAAAAAACCATCTGTTGGCCGCGCTACCCGAAGCCGAATGGCAGCGCTGGCGCCCGCAACTTGAATTAATTGCGCTTCCACTGGGGCAGGTACTTTACGAGTCGGGCACCACGCTGAAGCACGTTTACTTTCCGACCACCGCGATCATTTCACTTTTGTATGTCATGGAAAACGGCGCTTCGGCCGAGATTTCTGTCGTCGGCAACGAAGGCCTCGTCGGCATTTCGCTGTTTATGGGTGGAGAGTCGACGCCGAGTCGCGCGGTGGTGCAAAGCGCGGGCCACGGCTTTCGCCTGAAAGCACAGTTGATGAAAGATGAATTCGACCGCGCCGGGCCGGTGCTGCACTTGCTGCTGCGGTACACGCAGGCGCTAATCACGCAAATGTCGCAAACAGCGGTCTGCAACCGCCACCATTCGCTGGACCAGCAACTGTGCCGCTGGTTGCTGTTGAGTCTGGATCGCCTTGAAGGCACTGACCTGGTGATGACCCAGGAGCTAATTGCCAATATGCTGGGCGTGCGCCGGGAAGGCGTCACCGAGGCTGCGCACAAGTTGCAGGAGGCCGGGCTGATTCGGTATTCACGTGGCCGCATCTCGGTGCTCGATCGCATCGCCCTGGAGAGGCGCGTGTGCGAGTGCTACGGCGTGGTCAAAAAGGAATACGACCGGCTATTGCCGACGAAGGTCGGACGAGTCTTGTAGGAATTTCCTTACACCGGTAACGGCTTCGCACCGATAACTGCGGAGGTATCATGGCGGGATTATGGGGGCTCGAACAATGCGTCGGGACCACCATGAAGCCAGTAACCTGTCACATTTCTAACCCCCGAGAAAACCAGTTACTTGCGGCATTGACGGATGCTGAATGGCAGCGTTGGCGGGTTATTCTGGAGCCGGTAGAAATGCGGGTCGGCATGGTGCTCTGCGAATCGGGAAGCCAGCACGCCTATGCATACTTTCCAACGACCGCGATCGTGTCATTGCTGACCACGACAGAGGATGGCGCGTCATCGGAAATCGCCGTTGTGGGAAATGATGGCGTCATCGGAATCCCTCTGTTTATGGGTGGTGGCACTATGCCTTGCCAGGCAGTTGTGCAAAGTGCCGGCCTTGGTTTTCGGCTTCGCGCGCAGTTTGTAAAGGATGAGGTGATTCGCGCCAGCCCGATGCTCTATGTTTTATTGCGTTACACCCAGGCAATGATCTCGCAAGTCGCGCAAACAGCTGCGTGCAATCGATACCACTCCATCGATCAACAATTATGTCGTCGCCTGCTCCTGGGTCTTGATCGCCTTCCGTCTGAAGAGATTTTATTTACGCAGGAATTACTGGCCAGATTGCTGGGAGTGCGCCGCGAGAGCGTCACTGCGGCGGCGTTGAAATTGCAGCAGGCCGGGTTGATCAAGTACAGCCGTGGTCGCATCGACGTCCTTGACCGCAGGAAACTCGAGCAGCGCACGTGCGAGTGCTATGCGCTCTCAAAAAGAGAATACAACCGGCTGGTACCGATGGCGGTGGCTGCCTAGCCAATCGGTCGTTGGGGTTCGATAACCTCCGGCAGCGCTTCTGCCGGTATCGTCGGCGAAAAGAACCAGCGCCGCTGAGTGCGTCATTTGATGGTCTGAATAATTGGGCTCGATGCGGCAGCGTGCAGTCGCTGCGCCACAGAGAAGAAATCTTACGAGCACCTTCTGGTTTGAAATGTTCCGACGCACGGATTGCGCACTGCACAAGTTCGCAAAATAATCTTTGTATGTTGGGCATCGCACCGACACGCATTGTCGCGTAGGCCACCCTGCACGCCTGCATCCGTGGTGATCAGGCCAACCGGGCAAGACAATTGTCAAGTGAGAAACCCAGTCGCCTCGCGCAGAACGTCGACATTGCTTACCAACACCACGACACGACCACGACGACGTGTGACACCGATCCACACCCACCGCATTTCCGCTACCGCATCATTCAACCGACAAATCTTCTTTATACAAACATCACTGGAGTATGAAAATGAAAGCATCAAAATTTGCACTGTTAATTGCCACTGCTCTCGCTACCGCGACCGCAGGATCGTCTTTCGCACAACCAGCTAAAACAACCCAGAGCGACGCGACGCTACCAAATCAGCCCGCACCCTTCAATGGGACGCAGCCGCCAGCGCGCAATAGTGCACAGATGCCCTCAACGGCGTCACATTCAAACATGACGCAAGACAGCATGAAGGGCGGTATGACGGGTTCCGACGGCATGAAGAAATCGATGATGACGGGGATGGACGGCATGCAGAAGATGTCGATGTCCGGTGATACCGATAAAGACTTCGCGATGATGATGAAGATGCATCACCAGCAAGGCGTGGAAATGGCTGAAATGGAACTCGCGAAAGGCAAATCGCCTGAGATGAAAACCATGGCCAGAAATATCATTGCTGCGCAGAAGAAAGAAATTGCACAGTTCGACAAGTGGCTCGCCAAACAGAAGTAGTTGCACGAAGGTCAGGCGAGGGTGCTGACACCTCAACTTCGCCGTAGTAAAAACGCGTAAGAATCAATCTGACCTCCTGTTTTTCTCTCCGTCACACGTGCCGCATATCGCGTGGCGGAGAACCAGCAACATCGTCCACTGCGACAAACGCCCACGCTCCCAATTTCTTTGCTTGTGTTTGGACGCGTTCCCTTCTTTGCCAGCAAATCGCTTTCCTGCGCATTCTATGCGCCTTAAGCCACCACCGATTTTGATCGGTGGTTCTCGATTGAATTCAAAACCCCGATTTGCCGAGCGCGTCGAGAAGATTTCACGTTGCTAGTTCGCGTAGATGGTCTCGCGGCGCAATTGCATTAGTTGTAGGTGCAAACCTACACCGTTCGACCAGCCGCAAAAATACTTGAATCTAC
>JACMOJ010000189.1 GCA_014378085.1 Burkholderiales bacterium
GATGCGCCGCTCGATCATTCGCCGATTGTTGCAGGGCAGGCAATGCGCACCTTGCATGGTGTTAACGCGTTCGCGGTGTTGCTGATCGGTCTGCTGCCGGGCGCGGGGCTGATGGGGCTCTGTCTGAGCGCAATCCAGAAATCTCTGTAGGTTCGTCAGATGGCTGCGCCGTCTTCCTTGCCAGCGCTACCGATGTTCCCGGATCTCTCCGAACACCGCATCGAGACCGAACAGGTGGTTGAAGGTAAATTCATTCGTATGCACACCGACCGTGTGCGGTTACCAGACGGCAGCGAATCACATCGCGAATATGTGCTGCATCCGGGTGCCGTGGTAATCGCCGCGTTTGTTGGCAACAATGCGGACGCCGAGATGCTGGTGTTCGAGCATCAGTATCGTTATCCGCTCGGGCGGCACTTCATCGAGCTGCCCGCCGGCAAAATTGATGCGGGTGAAGCGCAGCAGGAAACCGCTCAACGCGAATTGCTCGAAGAAACAGGCTACGTTTCAGATACGTGGCAGCACGCACTCACCATGCATCCGACCATCGGCTATGCCAACGAGCACATTGAGCTCTACATCGCCAAAAACGTCACGTATGTCGGGCATCAGCGTGACGAAGGTGAGTTTCTGGAAGTGTTTATGATGTCTCTATCGGACGCCGTTGAGCGCATTGGCCGCGGCGAGATTACCGATACCAAAACCGCGTTTTCATTGTTGTGGCTGGACCGCTTCCGCGATCGGTGGCGTTAGACGATGACATTTGACTTAGCCATCATTGGCGGCGGTATCAACGGCTGTGGCATCGCGCGTGACGCTGCGGGCCGCGGCTTGTCGGTATTGCTGGTGGAGCAACATGATCTTGCCGGCGCGACCAGCAGCTGGAGCACCAAACTTATTCACGGCGGGCTGCGCTACTTGGAACAATACGAGTTCCGGCTGGTGCGCGAATCGCTGCACGAGCGTGAAGTCTTGCTGAAGTTGGCGCCGCATCTCATCCGGCCCATGCAGTTTGTATTGCCGCACGACCGCACCATGCGGCCCGCGTGGATGATTCGCGCCGGCTTGTTTTTGTACGACCACATCGGCGGCAAGCAATCAATGCCCGGTTCACGCGGGCTGCATTTTCCGGATCACAATCTGAACGCCGGACTGCTACCCAAAATCATGCGGGGGTTTTTGTACTCAGACGCACAGGTGGACGATGCGCGATTGACGGTTTTGAATGCAGTGTCGGCTCGTGAACTGGGGGCGGAGGTGCGAACCCGCACGGCGCTTGTCGGTGCGCAACGCCAAGCGGACCGCTGGTGTTTGAGTTTGTCCCATCGTGGTGGCACCGCTTCCACCAACGCCACCAACGCCACCAACGCCACTATCACTACCACGGTTTACGCCAATGCCGTCGTGAATGCCGCCGGGCCGTGGGTGAAACAAGTGTTGGATGGGGCGTTCAAGATCGAAACGGCGGCGACGGTACGTTTGGTGAAAGGCAGCCACATCGTGGTGCCGCGTATTCATGAATATGATCACGCCTATCTGTTGCAGACAGCCGACGGCCGCGTGGTGTTTGTGATCCCCTACGAGGGAAGGTATTCGCTGATCGGCACCACCGATATCTTGGTCACAGACGCGAATCAACCCCCCGCGATCTCGGCGGAGGAGACCGCGTATCTGCTGGCGGCGGTGAATCACTTTTTGGCCAAGCCGCTTTATGCACGGGATGTGATTTGGACGTATGCCGGTGTCCGGCCGCTGTATGACGATGGAGAAGCCAACGCCAGCAAAGTCACGCGCGACTACGTGTTGAAACTCGATCACGTCGACGGCAAGCTGCCGCTGTTGTCGGTGTTTGGCGGAAAACTTACCACCTACCGACGTTTGGCCGAACATGCGTTGGCAACACTGGCACCGCACCTGCCCGCCATGCGAGTGCCGTGGACGGCCGGCACCAGCTTGCCGGGTGGCGTGCTCGAAGGTTATGAAGATGTTGATGCCTATGCACGTTCGCTGATGCCAAAACACGTTGGCGTCCCGCCGGATTACATTCGACGCTTGGTCCACCGGCATGGCGACCGCGCCGCAAAAATTCTTGCGGGTGTCAGGAACGTTAGTGACATGGGCGAGATTTTTGGCATGGGGCTGAATTTGTTGTGCGAACGCGAGATTGAATTTCTGATCGCGCACGAGTGGGCCACTTCGGCCGACGACATTCTCTGGCGGCGCACCAAGTGTGGTCTCCATATGGATGATGCCGAACGCGCTAGCGCTACAGCGTTTATTGAGAAAAAACTCAAGCAATGACGGGCAGTTTGGGGCACTTTGCCGCGAAAGTGTCCGTGGATAAACGAGTTTGGCCTATTCAAATGCGAAGCGCGGATTGATGTTGCCGCCGTCGGCAGGCCGGTGCGGCACCTTCCGCCTGGGGCAGCGTGCCGGGCGGTGTGAAGCCGGTGATGGGCTAAGTGGCTTGGTTGATGGTGATGCTGGCCGTGACTTGTGGGGCAGCTTGAGTATTGGTGTCGCCGCCTTGGTTGGCCGTTAGTGAACAGGTGCCTGCCGTGGCGATCGTCAGC
>JACMOJ010000190.1 GCA_014378085.1 Burkholderiales bacterium
CAAAGCCGGTGATTGTTTGTGTGCCATTGGCGATGGTGACGGACGCAGTGACTTCACCAGCGGCGGTTTAGCTGGTGTCGCCGGCTTGGTTGGCGGTGAGTGTGCAGGTGCCGGTGGCGAGGATGGTTGCCGTAGCACTATTAGCGCCATTAGCGCCGTTGGTACCACCCGTGGTGCAAATGCTGGGGGAGGAGGAGGCAAACACGACCGGGCTGGTGGAACCGCCACCCGTCGCGGTGAGTGTCATGATGTTGTTGGGTGCGGCTTGGTAACTGATGGGCGATACCGGGGTAAAGCCGGTGATGGTCTCCAACGGCGAATCTTGAGCTGCGCACTGCATCGCGTTAAAAAAAACTGCGGCCGCATGAATTTCGAAGCCGGGTGAGTCCGTTACGCGCACGACTACAATGCAGACATGACTGAACACCCAAGCCAGCCTCCCTCGTCTCCTCGACCTGCTTCGCAAGACACACCATTGGCGATAGCACCGTCATCGGAGCCCGCTCGCTCCGCCACCAAAATTCCCGCGAGCATTTATGTCATCGGCCTGGTGAGTATGCTGAACGATATCGCTACCGAGATGGTGACGCCGATCATTCCCATCCTGCTCGCCACCACTCTGGCCAGCGGCCCGGTCGTGCTGGGTTTGGTTGAAGGTCTGGCTAACGCCGTGGCGTGTATTGTGCAAATTTACGCAGGTCGGCTATCTGATGCCCGAGGCGGACGACGCAAGCCGTTGGCCGTAACCGGTTATTTGGTGTCCAACGTGATGCGGCCGCTGCTGGGGTTTGCTACCGCTTGGTGGCACGTGGTGTTGATTCGCTCGCTTGATCGTGTTGGCAAAGGCATCCGTAATGCGCCGCGCGACGCATTGATTGTTGATCTTTCGCCACCTGCAATGCGTGCGCGCGCCTTTGGCATTCACCGCGCCTTTGATAATCTCGGTGCGGTCGGCGGCGCTCTACTCGGGGCGCTGATCATCACCATGTTCACCGCTGACTTGAAAAACGTGTTGATGATCTCGGCCATCCCCGGCTTGTTATGTGTGGCGCTGTTTGCCTTTGGCGTACATGAGAAGCGCAAAACCGTATCATCCAAACCGATGGTCTTTGCGCTACATTGGCGCGACGTGCCACCGTCGGCGCGCGGCTATCTTGTGGCGGTCATGGTGTTTACGTTTGCACGCACCGCTGAGCTTTTTATCGTGCTGCGGGCGCACGAACTAGGAGCTTCCACTGTCCATGCCTTGCTGCTTTGGGGCGCATTGAACTTCATCAAAATTTTTGGCAACTACGCGGCTGGCGCGTTTGCCGATCGTTACGGACGCACGTCGTTACTGCGGGCGGGTTGGCTGCTGCACAGCGTTGCCATGCTAGGTTTTATATTCGTCTCGACTCTGCCGGCCTTGTGGGTCGCGGCACTATTTTTTGGCTTTGCCATGTCGATTAGCGAAGGGGTCGAGCGCGCCGTCATTGGCGACCTCGCCGATGAAAATGCGCGTGGCGCATTGTTTGGCTGGTACTACGCGTTGGTGGGAATCGCCTCGATCCCAGCAGGGCTGCTCATCGGCACGCTTTGGCAGTTTTTTGGATCTCACGCCGCGTATGGTTTTGCCGCCGCAGCGGGATTTATCGCCACGGCGTTTCTGGTCCTACAGACGCCCAAACGTCGTTAGCAGCTAGTCCAGACTGTTACTCGGCCGAATGGCAGGCGACACACGACTTGTTGCCATCGAGGTCACGAAAGTAGGCTCCGCAGTAGTTGAGTAGTTGGCTTGGTTCTGCGGACGCAGGCCTAGCCGCCCTGCACAAGTGCCGCCTTGCGCAATTGCCGCCTTGCGCAATTGCCGCAGCGTAAACGGCATCAACCCGGCTACGCGTGTCGGCTACAAAGGCGATCAGTTGCCCGTTACCCGGATGGTGGTGTTGCCCATCAAACGGATGGCCGATGACAAACAACGGACGTGCACCGCCCCCGCTGTTCCAACCTGCCCATGGTTTTGCTGAGTCGTAAAAACGTTGCGGTAAACCGAGCGCTTGGAAGAGCGGCGCGTAAAAGCGATAGGCGCGATCAAAGTCGGTAACACCTATAAAAACGTGTGAGAACACTTAGGAGCTCCTATTTGCAGCGATCAATGGCGCGAAGTTGATCATAAAAACTCACCTATCTACGGGCATTTTCAGCCATAAATGCTTGAAGATTGCCGCCAAAAAGGGGGTTTTTTGTTGGAAGAGCTCCTGCAAACCCGGTCGGCACAGTAGGCAGCCTAATTACTGTCGCCCCGGCGCACAACCACAAGGGTTGCGCCGGGCCGGGGCCCAAGGTTTGCCATTGCGAGGGTAGATCGAAATTGGACCCCGGCCTGCGCCGGGGAGACAGGCTAAAGCTAGCGCATTCACAGACACCTCAAAAGATTGAATCGCCCATGCGAGCGCTTTGCAATCAACCATCGGCACGGGCTTAAGCCGTCCGCCCCTATTGAATCCTGCCATCAGAAATGGTCAACGTACGCTGCATCTTCGCCGCCAATGTCGGATCATGTGTCACCATCACCAACGCCATACCAATCTTGGCATTCAGCTGCAAGATGAGATCAAACACGCCGTCTGCGGTTGCACGATCAAGGTTGCCAGTCGGCTCATCGGCCAACACACAGGCGGGGCGCGTCACCAGTGCCCGCGCCACCGCGACCCGCTGACGCTCGCCGCCGGATAACTCGCCCGGCTTGTGCGTGAGCCGGTGTGACAGACCAACTTCACCCAGCATGTCGGCGGCTTCTCGTCGAATTTGTGCGTCGGTCAGTGATCGTTTGCCGAGCTGCGCGCCTATCCAAAGCGGCATGGCGACATTCTCGAGCGCGGTGAACTCGCCGAGCAGATGATGAAACTGATACACAAAACCCAGTGCCTCGTTGCGTAACATTCCTTGCGCAATCGCGGACTGCTGGTCCATCCGCTGGCCGAGTAACGAAACCTCG
>JACMOJ010000191.1 GCA_014378085.1 Burkholderiales bacterium
ACTCATCTGGTTACGAGTGACCTTGGACGAGCCCACCACACTGCACAGCTGATTGCAAAACACGTGGGGCTGGAAGTCGAGCCGGATGCGCGTTTCCGTGAGAGAGGATTCGGCATCGCCGAAGGTAAAACTTATGCTGAAATTGACCAACAGTTTCCGGAAATGTTTTCACGGATCCGCGATACCGATCCCGATTTTGCAGCGCCCGGTGGCGAATCAAGGCGGCAGTTTTATGAGCGAGTCTGCGCGGTCATGAATGACTATGCCGACACCTATCGCGGGAAGTCGGTGTTGGTCGTGACACACGGCGGCGTACTCGCAGCCATCTACCGCTGGCTGAAGGGTTTGCCGATTGCCAGTCCGCACAGAATTGAAATCCCTAATGCCGGTTACAACCGTTTGCAATTCGACGGCGGTGTGTGGCGCATTGAAACGTGGGGCGATGTTGCACACCTCCCGCAACGAACGGACAGCGAAGCAATCTAGCGCTTTCCTCGCCGACGTTCATGTAGCTGCGCGGCGTCATCCAGCCGGGAATCGCCAATCAAGTCTGACTCAAACGGTTTTTCCAGGCGGTTTAACATGTCCGTGTAGTTGCGGATATTCTCGACGAACTGCACCGCTTCATCGCCCCGACAGTAGCCGTGTTTGACCGTCTCAAAGAATTCAGGATCGCGAAGCTTCGGATAGGCTTTTCGCACGTCAAGCCATGTGTCTGCGTTTAGACCCATCCTTGCGGTAAGGATGCGCGCATCTTCGAGGTGTCCGTACCCTTGATTGTACGCGGCTAGCGCTAGCCATGTCCGGTCTGGCTCTGGAATACGTGCTGGCACCGTATCGCGGAGCAGCGCGATATATTTTGCGCCGCCCACAATTGATTGCTTCGCATCCAGCCGATTCTGCACCTTCATGCGGTCGGCTGTGTCTTCGGTCAGCATCATGAGTCCGCGCACGCCTGTCGGTGAGGTTGCTAACGCATCCCAATGTGATTCTTGATAGCCGACTGCTGCAAGAATGCGCCAGTCTATGCCGGTAAGCTGCTGCGCCTCATGAAAGAAGGGTTTTAGCTTGGGAAGTTCGGACTGCGTCTTTTCTAGCAGCACTTCGGAATCGATTGGCTGGATACGGTTGATGTGCCCATAGTAGCGGTCTATCAGCCGATTCAGGCTGCCGTTGGTTCGGATTTTTTCGAAAAATCGTACCGCCGATTGTTGCAGGTCAAAATCCGCTGCATTGGAAAATGCCCATGCGACCTTTGCCTCTCGGCCTACGTTGAACGCGGCGCTCAGCTCTGGGTGCAATCGTTTTGCGACCGCAAATCCAAACGTATCAACTAACGCGAAGTCCGCCTGTTTGGCGTCTAGCGCCCTGAGCAAGTCATCGGCGGTCGCTTCATGCGGCAACACTTCAAGAACCAGGTTTGGTGTGCGTCCGGTCAGCTCGCGGGCCATGTCATGTGCCGGCGTTTCGGCGATGATGGCTAAACTCCGCGAGCCGATATCGCCGATGTTGCGCGGTCGCTTGTCCGCGCTGCGGTAGACCAACTGAAATTGGGTGGTTTTGTAACCGGGGCCGAACGCAAATTTCTGGCGCAATTCCGGAGTAGGGGCAAGTCCCGCCGCGGCGAGATGTCCTCGATTTGCCTCTAGTTGCTGGAGCAATTTTGCGTAACTAGGCATCACCCGAAACCTGACAGCAAAGCCGAGTTCAGTCGCAAACATCGTCGCAAGGTCGTGTTCAAACCCGGTCTGCGCATCGCTTTCTTGCCCAGTCCCGGTCGATAGTAGCTGTGTGGTTGTGGGGCCGCGAAGGGTCAGCACCACTAACTCACCCGACGTACGAGGCGCGGCAAGGGGCGCGGCAAGCCAACTAGGGGCTAACTCAGTCCGGCGAACGCCCAGCCCTAAAAACACAATGGCCGCGATCACCGCGATGGCAACAAAAATGGCAATGCGCGCTTTCATTTGCCGAGTTTATTGGCTTTTGCCCCGCTCTGCGTGATGCGATAATGTCGACCATGCCGACAAAAAACTTATCCAAAGGGCGGGTGTTCGCCATCTTGCCAGCCGCAGGCAGTGGCACTAGGATGGGAGATCCCCTGCCAAAGCAGTATCTGGAGATCAACGGGCTGCCGATGATCGTGCACACCCTAACCGCCATAGCACGGGTGCAACGCATTCAGACCATCGTGGTCGTGATTGCCAGCGACGATGTTCATTGGGATCCGATGATTGCGCGACATGGGCATGGGCGTGGAGATGGGCATGAGCATGGCCAAAACCAAAACCAAAACCAAAACCAACAACTGCGCGACAGGCTCCAAGTCTTTCGTGTCGGCGGCAACACGCGTGCAGAGAGTGTTCTAAATGGACTGCGGGCTGTTGCATCTGAATTTGGCGAAAACGACCGCGCAATGGTGCATGACGCTGCACGGCCCTGCATTCGCAGCGAATTGATTGAACAGTTTCTAGATGAGCTTGAAGACGATCCTATCGGCGGGCTGCTTGCCTTGCCCGTCGCCGATACACTCAAACGCGGCAGCGCTGATCAGCGGGTGGAGCAAACCGTGAACCGACAACAACTCTGGCGAGCACAAACACCACAAATGTTTCGCGCTGGTTTGCTTGGAAAGGCGTTGGCAGGAATGCCCGAGGCAACAGACGAGTCACAAGCCGTGGAGGCACTCGGTTATCAACCAAAACTGGTCATTGGCGAAAGCGCGAACCTCAAGGTGACTTACGCCACGGATATGAAAATCGCACAGCTACTCTTAGCCGAAGGCAGGGTGGTTACGCGATGAGTGGCTTGCCAACTTTTAGAATTGGACACGGGTTTGACGTTCATCAACTCGTTGCGGGACGCAAGTGCATCATCGGCGGTGTAGAGATCCCGTTTGATCGCGGTTTGCTCGGGCACTCGGACGCCGATGTTTTATTGCATGCAATATGTGATGCGTTGCTTGGCGCGGCCGCGCTGGGCGATATCGGCAAACACTTTCCCGATACGGATCCGCGCTTTCAGGAAATAGATAGTCGCAAGCTGCTCATTCACGTCGTGGCGCTGCTGGCGGAGCATGGCTTCCGCATTGGAAACATTGACGCCACTGTCATTGCCGAAGCGCCGCGCCTCGCCCCCCATGTCGCGGCAATGGTGCGAAATATCGCGGCTGACACAAGTTGTGACTTAGGCGCGATCAATGTGAAGGCCACCACCACCGAAAAGTTGGGCTTTACGGGTCGGGGGGAGGGCATCGCCGCTGAGGCCGTGTGCCTGATTTACGCAGCCTGACGTTGTTGCGGCTGCTGCTACCGGCTACGATTTACGATTGTGGTTTGACCTGTGCCAATACGTCACTCGTCCACGCGAGTCGGTCAATCAACGTTCTGAGAAAAACCCGGTTGAAACGGAGCTGACAGGCATCTGACAGCTGCTCAAGTTGCACGTCTTGAATTTTCAACAGTTGCACTTCGGAGACGGCCGTGATGGTTGCCGTGCGCCGTGCCTTGTCACCCGACAAGTAAGCCATTTCGCCAAAACAGTCCCCGTCTTTAAGGACGTTCAGCAATTTGTTGTCCTTCATCACCTTCACTTGGCCAGAAACAATGATGAAGAACGCATGGCCCACATCCCCCTCATGCAGCAGGCTTTGCTCACGTGCATGGTTTTCCCAGATTGCCCCGCGTAGAACTTCCCACAGCTCCGAGTCGCGAAAATCCTTGAAAAACTCCAGTTTGCGTAGCGCGCTGAATTTCTCCGCGGACGAAATTTCGAAGGAGTACTTTTCGAGTTGGGGAAACGTTTCGGCCAAATCGCGAGCCATCGCGTACCAAGCGGGATATCGCTTTGCCGGGTCCTTCGCCATTGCGGTTTCGACGATCTTGATGATTTCATCCGGCAGATCCGGCCGAATACTGCGGAGCGGTATCGGATCTTCATTTAGGATCTTGTTGATCATCGACACCGAATTCGCGGCCTGATAGGGCAATCTGCCAGTCAGCAACTCATAAAAGGTGACGCCGAGTGAATAGATATCGGTTTGGACGGATGGCGGCTCTTCGTTGATTTGTTCGGGTGCCATGTAGGCGGGGGAACCGACGAAGCCATCGATCTGGGTGTGGGTTGCCTGAGATATCTGTGCTGTGCCGAAGTCAGAAATTTTTATCTCATCGCGATCGGACAGCAAAATGTTGGCGGCTTTAATATCCCGATGGATCACGCCGTTTTGGAACGCATAATCCAACGCCCGACACGCTTTAAAAACTACCAGAACAGCCTGGCGAACGGGCAGCAAGTTAGTCTCGGTACAAAACTTTTTGAGGCTGCCGCCGCCGACGTACTCCATCACGATGTACTGGTGTTCACCCTCGACCACTGCGTCGAAGACACCGACGATATTGGGATGGGACATCTTGCCCACCATCGCCGCCTCGTTCAGAAACAACTTCTCGAAGCGTCGCGATTCTTCTGGACCGGCGGACTCGTCCTTGACCTGTACCTTGATGGCAACCTTGCGGTTATTGAACGGGTCTTCGGCCAAATAGACAACGGCGGTGGCACCGCGACCTAGTTCGGACAATAACTCGTACTTCCCGAGCCTCTGCGGTCGGCCCATATTCATTCAGCTTTTCCCCTGTTTTTTGCCGCGCTTTGTTTTGGAGAAGTAATTTTTGGCGGCGAGTGCGACTGCCAGAAGTTTAGCTGAATATGCAGCGAGGCTAATGCCCGCGCCAGATAACCGTTAGGAAACAATTGAAGCAGGGGCGGTGGCTGCGGTCGCAATCGTCGCTAACGCCGCGCCGAGAAATCCCTCAACCGTAATGGTCGGTAATGACACGCTACGCGCGGTGCCAATGCCAAGGTAGTTCTTGAACATCGACCGGTCATATGCTGGGTCGTAATGGGAGTCCAGTAGATCGCTCACTAAGTCGTCCCACGCGCCTGCATCGACCCGCTGATGCCAGCTGGCAATTGTTTCCTTGGAGTGAAGTGCGCTTAAGCAATCGATTTTGAAATGCATCAACGCGGGATCGTCAATCAGGTGCGCATATTCCTCCACCAACAGTCGAATCCGCAGCGGTTTAGGCGTGGCAAGTTCGATGCAGTGTCCTTGCCACATTTGCTCGATCAATGCATCAGGCACGCGAAGTACGCCAATTTTTTTGCTTTCCGCTTCGACAAACACCGTCTTCGCCGGATCAAATCGCGAAAGTTCACTCCAGATTTTCGATTCGAACATCTTTTGCGAGGGTTGGGGCTGATTTGGAATGTCGCCCAACACCGAGCCTTTGTGTCCGGCGAGATCTTCCAAATCAAGCACCTGTGCGTCCTGTGCTCGCATGCTGGCCAACAGGCGACTTTTTCCAGAGCCGGTGCGACCGCAGATGGCGCTGAAAGAGAACGCGGTGGACAAATTTTGCAAGTCACCTACAACCTGTGTCCGCCATCGCTTGTAGCCACCCTCGAGTTGCGTGGCATCCCAGCCAATTTGACGCAGGATGTGCGTGAATGCGCCTGAACGCGAGCCGCCTCGCCAGCAATAAATCAAAGGTCGCCAGTTTTTTGGTTTGTCGCAAAAGGCAGTTTCTAGGTGGTGGGCGATATTGCGCGCCACCAGCGC
>JACMOJ010000192.1 GCA_014378085.1 Burkholderiales bacterium
GCATGGCGGCATGAAAGTGCATCGTCGGTGAACGCTGACGGCACACGTTCACGTTCATTTAGACCCCTCCGATTTGCGCTGATCTGGTCAGCCTTCATCATCTTTTTTTTCAGCATATCCGGATCAAAACTGCCCGCTTACATCTTGCCGACCTTCCCCTTTTTAGCGATGTTGATTGGCTACTATTTGGCGTCCACACCTGGCAGAAAGCTCGCTTGGTACGTTCTACCGATTCCCGCAATCGCGCTACTGATCGCCTACGTGTTGCACACGCTACCCGCAAAAAAAGCACGCAATGCCTTTGAACTAGGCTTGTACACGGATTACGGCACCATCATGGTTGCCGCCTTCATTGTGTTCGCCGTCGGCACCGCGGTGGCAGTGGCTTGCTTCTGGCGCAATAGCAAAGTGTCGCGACGTTGGGGTGTGGCGGCGGGGGCGGCCGCCAGTGTGTTTATGGTGCAGCGTATCGACAGTGGATATGAGACATTGTCTCCCCTGCAATCGGGGCATGGATTGGCACAATCGATCGGCCAAAAACTCACACCAGACACACGTCTTTATTCGGTCAACACCTACGATCAAACACTTGCCTTCTACCTAGGCCGATATACAACCCTTGTTGATTACGTGGATGAGTTTGAAATGGGGCAAAAGAGCGAACCCGGACGCAACATCGCCCGGCTCGAAGACTTCCCTCTGGTGTGGCAGCAAGCCGGTCCAGTCATCGCTATCATTCCGCCGCAGGATGTCGATAAAATGCGAGGATTAGGTCTTGAGTTTGGTGTGATTCACGAATCCCCCCGGCGGTTTGCCATCATGAAACGCTGAACCGTTCCATCACCACCTTGAAAATACCGCTTTGAACCTCGTCAGCTTTAGTTTGATCCTCACCGGCGTATTGCTAAATGCGGCGGCGCAATTGCTGCTCAAGGCTGGGACTAACCGTATCGGCAGCTTTGAATTCAGCGGTGAGAACATTGTGCCTATCGCAAAGGCCGTCGCAATGCAGCCACATATCCTGTTGGGGCTTGGCTGTTACGGCGTCAGCGTGATTGTGTGGATCATGGCACTTTCACGCGTCCCTGTCTCGGTCGCCTATCCGCTGCTCTCTATCGGTTATATCGTCAATGCGTTTGCGGCGTGGCATTTATTCGGCGAATCCTTGACCGCGCAGAAGTTAGTCGGCATCGCCGTGATTTGTGTGGGCGTCTGGTTGGTCGCAAAATCGGCATGAGCACACTCCCCTACTTAAAATTTGCCGGGCCAGTCATTACCGATGAGATGGCAGACGCCGTGCGCGACACAGTGCTCTCGGGCTGGCTTACCAGTGGCCCGCGTGTCGCCGCATTTGAAGCGGCACTGTCCGAATACCATGGCGGCCGGCCCACAAGAGTCTTCACCTCAGCGACGGCAGCGATGGAAGTCGCTTTCGAAGTCTGTGGCATCGGTGCCGGTGACGAAGTCATCACTTCGGCGATGACGTTTTTCTCGGTCGGCAACATGATTGAGAAAGTTGGTGCTACAACGGTGTTTGTGGATTGCGACCTCATCACCCGCAACATCAATCTCGACCAGGTTGAGCGCGCCATCACGTCAAAAACCAAAGCGATTGTGCCGACGCATATGTCGGGCCTTCCCTGTGACATGGACCGGCTTTACGACATTGCCAAGAAACACGGACTACGAGTAATCGAAGACGCCGCGTTGGCGATCGGTTCCAGCTGGCAAGGAAAACGCATCGGTGCGGTTGGTGATATCGCCACCTTTAGCTTTCACCCGAACAAGAACATGACGACCATAGAAGGTGGAGCTGCTGTATTCGCCGACCCGGATGAAGCAAAACGCGCCGAGGTGTTGCGATTTCACGGCATTACACGTCTCGCCGACGGCACGCGTGACGTCAGTGTTGCCGGTGGCAAATTTAATATGAGTGATGTCTCGGCAAGGCTTGGGCTCGCCCAATTGGCGATGTTGGATACGTGGAATGCCCATCGTCAGAGCTTGGCTCACACGTACATGACTCTGTTGGGTCCGATAGCAGATGAGTTTGGCATCGTGTTGCCGTCGTCCGCGCATACAAACGAACCGACGGGACACTCGTGGAATATGTACTGCGTGTTGCTACCGTTCGCAAAAGCGTGGCAATCGCAACTGACGCGAAAACAGTTTATCGACGCCATGCATGCCCAACGTATCGGCATCGGCGTATCGTATGAGGCAATGCACCTGACCAGCCTGTTTCGCAACAAGGGGCACTGTGATGGTGAGCATCCAAACGCAGAACGCATCGCTCAACAAACCGTGACTCTGCCTTTGCATGCAGCCATGACTGAGGCAGACGTTGCTCGTGTTGTGCAATCGTTAATCCGTTTTCTTGCCAAACCTATAGCCAAACCCGTAGGCAAACCTTAACGCCATGATCGCGCCTCCCGCAGTGACACTATCGGTTGTCATCCCCGTCTACAACGAAGAAGAGGGATTGCCAGAACTGTTCGCCCGCCTCTACCCGGCATTAGACGCACTCGGATGTAGCTACGAAATCGTCTTCACCAACGACGGCTCGAGTGATCGCTCGGCAGCAGTGTTACGTGAGCAGTATCAGAAGCGGCCCGACGTCACGCGCGTCATTTTGTTTAATGGCAACTTTGGCCAGCACATGGCGATCATGGCCGGTTTTGAACACTGTCGCGGGTCCCGCATCGTCACACTCGACGCTGATTTGCAGAACCCTCCCGAAGAAATAGGCAACCTGCTTGCCCAGATGGACAAGGGCCACGACTATGTCGGCACCATTCGTCGTATGCGCCAAGACAGCGCCTTCCGACGTTACGCGTCGCGCGCCATGAACAAACTACGTGAACGCATCACCAGCATCAAAATGACCGACCAAGGATGTATGTTGCGCGCGTACAGTCGCGGCATCGTTGACGCCATCAACAGCACACGCGACGCTTCGACCTACATCCCTGCGCTTGCCTACTCGTTCGCACGCCGCCCGGTGGAAATCGAAGTCGCCCACGAAGAACGTTTTGCCGGTGAGTCCAAATACTCGCTGTACAAACTCATCCAGCTCAATTTTGATTTGATGACCGGATTTTCGACCGCACCATTGCAGGTGTTTTCACTTATCGGCATCCTCATCTCGATACTCTCCATTGCCTTTGTGGTGTTCTTGGCCATTCGGCGATTGGTGGTCGGCCCCGAAGCGGAGGGCTTGTTCACCCTGTTCGGCATCGCATTTTTTCTCATCGGCATCACTTTGTTTGGTATCGGACTACTGGGGGAATACGTCGGCCGCATCTACGAGCAGGTGCGCTCTAGGCCGCGCTATATGATCGAGGGTATCCTCGAGAATCCCGATACCAAGAAGGACTGAATCGGTGGCGACTGCGGTTGTTTTTGGGTACCACAACGTCGGCGTGGCTTGCCTCAAGGTGTTACTGGCGCGCGGCATTAACGTCCAACTCGTGGTGACACACACCGACAGCCCAACCGAGACCATCTGGTTTGACAGTGTCGCGTCGCTCGCGCATGAACATAAGATCCCAGTCGTCGTACCGGATGAGCCGAACACCGATGAATTCATCGCCCAACTCTCCTCGCTTTCCCCGGACTTCATCTTCTCGTTTTATTACCGCAACATGTTAACGCTCGCATTACTGGCGACGGCCAAACGCGGCGCATTCAACATGCACGGTTCTTTGTTGCCAAAGTACCGCGGCCGCGTGCCAATCAACTGGGCGATCATCAAGGGTGAAACCGAAACCGGTGCGACCTTGCATGAAATGGTCGAAAAGCCAGACGCCGGGCGGATTGTTGGACAGATGGTCGTCGGTATCGGTGCCGATGAAAACGCACAGGAAGTCTTTTCTAAGGTCACGGCTGCTGCTGCGATGGTGCTGGACCAAGCATTGCCAGACTTGATTGCCGGCACGGCAATCCTTACACCGCAAGACCTCGCTGCGGGCAGCTACTTTGGCGGACGCAAACCCGCCGATGGCATCATCGACTGGCAGGCCACGGCCGAAAACATTCATAATCTTGTTAGAGCGGTCGCGCCACCCTATCCGGGCGCGACCACTCGTATCCAAGGCGAGACCATCAAGATTACGAAAACCAAGCGGATGCCATCTGTGCTGACCCACGCCAACCCCGCACATTTGAATGTTGCCAATGACAAAGTCATTGCACTTTGTGGCAACGGCACCATGCTGCGCGTGCTGGAAGCGGAAATTGGTGGCCAAACGCACAACGAATTGATGTTGGCGGTACGGCTGGGCAATGGCGTACATGCCTTGGAGATGCCGCAATGAGTGTTGGTTACCCATTCCACGCAATGAGTAAACACCGTATCGATGCCCTCGCGGATGGCATTTTTGCGGTTGCAATGACGCTATTGGTGATCGAACTGAAGATACCAGAGTCTGCGCACATCAAAGATAATGCGGGGCTGTTAAGCGCGTTTGGGCATTTGTTTCCGAAATTTGTATCGTGGGTGATCAGCTTCTTTGTGCTGGCACTTTTTTGGTTCGGTCACCATCGCGTTTTTCACTACGTAAAACATGTCGACGGAAGGCTTATCGCCCTAAATCTGCTATTTCTAGCCTTTGTGAGTCTCATGCCATTTGCAAGCGCGCTTTCCGGCGAATATGTGATGCTGATGGCATCCCAGGTTTTCTACTCTGCCAACATGATCATGGTGGCACTGTTTGCGCTGTTGATTTCTCGCTACGTACACCTGCACCCGGCGCTTTGCAACCAACCTATGTCGACCGGCGTTTATCGCGCGGCACGCTTTCGAACCGGGATGTTGATGGTGATCAGCATTCTCGCCATGGTTATTGGCTACTATGTTCCGGCCGCCGGCAATTCTGCGTTTATGTTAATGATGGTGGTCGGCCCTATCGCACGAAGAATCGAGGCGAAAGATCACAGCCTCAGCAATGAAACTAGGACGCTCTCAATATGAAAAAAGTACTAATCCTTGGCGTGAACGGCTTTATCGGTCACCACTTGTCGAAAGCCATTTTGGAATCGACCGACTGGCACATTTACGGCATGGACATGAACTCGGATCGGGTCGCAAAGTTTATGGACAACCCGCGCTTCCATTTTTTCGAAGGCGACATCACCATTAACAAAGAGTGGATTGAATATCACATTCGCAAATGCGACGTGGTGCTACCGCTGGTGGCGATCGCCACCCCGTCCACCTATGTTTCCGATCCGCTGCGCGTATTTGAACTCGACTTTGAAGCCAACTTGCCCTTCATTCGCTCGTGTGTGAAATACAAAAAACGCGTCATCTTTCCGTCGACCTCCGAGGTCTATGGCATGTGCGGCGATGCAGAGTTTGATCCGCACACTTCCAACTTGGTGTTGGGCCCGATCGACAAACAACGCTGGATTTATTCGTGCTCCAAACAGCTCATGGACCGTGTCATCTTTGCCTATGGCTCAAGGGGCGACCTCGATTTCACGTTGTTCCGCCCGTTTAACTGGATTGGTGCGGGCCTCGATTCCATTCACACGCCGAAGGAAGGCTCGTCGCGGGTAATCACACAATTTTTTGGTCACATCGTGCGTGGTGAGCCCATCAAATTAGTTGATGGCGGCGCGCAAAAACGGGCGTTTACCTACGTGAGCGACGGCATTTCGGCACTGGTCAAAATTATCGCGAACGAAAACAATGTTGCAAGCGGCCAGATTTACAACATCGGCAATCCGAGAAATAACTTCTCGGTGCGCGAATTGGCGACCATGATGCTGGAACTTGCCACACAATATCCGGAGTACGCGGCGACTGCGGCCAAGGTCCAGTTGATTGAAACCACCTCCGGCGAGTACTACGGCAAGGGTTATCAGGATGTGCAGAACCGTGTGCCCAAGATTGAAAACACCATGAAGGATCTTAACTGGGCGCCCCAAGTGAACATGGCCGATGCACTCAAAGGGATCTTTGACCACTATCGGATGGAGCTTGAAGACGCGAAAGATTTGGTGAACTAATGACCACGACTTCGCCAGTAGTCGGTGTGGTAATGGGCTCCAAATCGGATTGGGATGTGATGCAGCGTGCTGCCGAAATCCTCAAGGAATTCGGCGTTCCGTTTGAGCACAAAGTAATTTCTGCGCATCGTACGCCGGATGCGATGTTTGAGTACGCCGAAACGGCACGTGATCGCGGACTGAAATGTATCATCGCCGGTGCCGGTGGTGCCGCGCATCTGCCGGGTATGATCGCCGCTAAGACCACCCTGCCGGTGTTGGGCGTACCCGTACCGTCCAAACACCTCGCAGGCCAAGACTCGTTGTACTCCATCGTACAGATGCCAAAGGGAATTCCGGTGGCCACATTCGCCATCGGCGAAGCCGGTGCGGCCAACGCGGGTTTGTTTGCGGTCAGCCTGCTGGCGAACCACGACGCGGCACTTGCCGACAAGTTGTCCGTGTATCGCGAGAATCTGAAAGAGATGGTGGCGGCAATGCAGCTGCCGGACGTCCTGTGATTCTTCCCGGCGCAACGCTTGGGCTGATTGGCGGCGGTCAGCTGGGCCGCATGTTCGCGATGGCTGCGCGCAATTTAGATTATCGGGTGACAGTCCTCGATCCGGATCCTCTTTCGCCGGCGGCTGAGTTTGCCACCGGCCACCTCAATACCGCGTACACGCATCCCATTTCGATTGAGGAAATGGCAAAGTCGTGCGCGGCGGTCACCACCGAATTTGAGAACGCGCCGGCCGAGGTGCTGATGCAGCTCGCATCGCGCACCACCGTACGCCCGAGCGGCGATGCGGTCGCCATTGCACAAGATCGCGAACTGGAAAAAGGCTTCTTCAAGACCAATGACTTCCCGGTGGGCGCATTTGCGATGATTAAGAGCCGCGCCGACATCGACGCTGCACTCATTGCCGTCACACTGCCCGCCGTGCTCAAGACCGCGCGTTTTGGCTACGATGGCAAAGGCCAGGCGCGTATTACCAACCGCGCGCAATTGGAGGCAACGCTCGAACAGTGGAACTACCCGCCGACGATCCTCGAGCAGTGGATACCGCTGAAACTGGAGGTCTCGGTGGTACTGGCGCGCAGCGCTCGTGGCGAGATTTCCGTGTTCCCGGTCGCTGAAAACCAACACGTCAACGGCATCCTTGACGTCACGATTGCCCCTGCACGAATTGCACCGGCGCTCGCCCACGCCGCCATGTCGATTGCCCGCCAGGTCGCGACGCGCCTTAACTATATCGGCGTGCTCGCTGTCGAATTTTTTGTGCTGGCAGACGACACACTTCTCATCAATGAAATCGCGCCGCGGCCTCACAACAGCGGCCATTACACCATCGATGCGTGCCGTTCCTCACAGTTTGAGCAGCAGGTTCGCGTACTCTGTGACCTGCCGTTGGGCGACCCAACGCAGCATTCTCCGGCGGTGATGCTAAATCTGCTCGGTGACCTCTGGCGCGGCAAGGATCACGAACTCGCCCCAGACTGGTCGGTCGTATTGCGCCATCCCGGCGCACACTTGCATCTCTACGGCAAACGCGCCGCACGGCCGGGGCGAAAGATGAGCCATGTTACGATCTGCGAAGAAAGCGTCGAAGCAGCCTTTGCTGCGGCCATTAACATGCGCGACGCACTTAGCGCGGCTGGGTAACGTTAGCGATCTGGGAGGTTGGTTTTACCCGCTTGAATCCAAGCTTGAATCCGAGCTTAAATCCAAGCTTGAATCCAATCTGGCCGCACGTTGCGTCATACCGACGTACACCACTTGGAGAACCGACATGAATCGCAATCAAACTGGCTTCAGCAGCAGCGCCTTCTGGGCACCGTTACTTTCCACCGCCGCACTGGCGCTACTCTCTACGCTGCCGACAAAATGCCTCGCATGGGAATGGAGTTGGGGCGGCAAATCCGTCACCGCCTCCGGCAACGTAAAGACCGAGACGCGCGACGTTACTGGCTTTACCGGTATTGCGCTCTCGCTACCGGCCAACGTCACGATCAAACAAGGCAGCAAAGAAGGTCTGTCCATTGAGGCCGACGACAACTTTTTAGCGTTGATAGAAACTGTGGTGGAACGCGGTCAATTGCGTATCCGCCCGACCAACAAAAACATGAGCTTCAAAGGCCGCAGCATGAAGCTCAACATTACGGTACATGCCATTAACATCGACTCACTTTCGGTGTCAGGTTCAGGCGATATCCTTGCCGATCAACTCAACAGCCCCAAACTCAAAGTCTCGATCGCGGGTTCCGGTGATGTCAATATTAAGGCACTCACCGCAGATAGCGTAAAGGCCTCCATTGCCGGATCCGGTGACTTGAATCTTGGCGGCACAGCCAACGAACTCGAAGGCTCGATTGCGGGCTCTGGCACAGTCAAAGCCGAACGCCTCAAGGCAAAGAGTGTTGTCCTCAAAATTGCCGGCTCGGGTGGCGCCACCGTGTGGGCAACCGGCACCATGACGCTTTCTATCGCGGGGTCGGGTGACGTGAAGTACTGGGGCGACGCTAAGGTGACACAATCGGTGGCTGGCTCTGGCAGCATCAAGCGGCTGGGCACGACACCAAACTAAGCACCAAACTCAGCACCAAACTCAGCACCAAACTCAGCACCAAACTACGCAAAAATTACAAAAGTCTTTATAGGACGGGCATTTTCCGGCACTTTAGCCTGAAAATGCCCGTCTTTGCTAGCCTTTAGACTTCAGCCGATGGGTGAATTGTTTTCGGAACTTGGCGAGTTTTGGCGACACCACCGCCATGCAGTAACCCTGCCCCGGGTTCCGTGCAAAGTATTCTTGGTGATAATCCTCTGCCGCGTAAAAAGCGCCCGCCGGCACCACCTCCGTCACGATGGGTTTGCCCCACAGGTCTTCTTTGGTGAGGAGCGCAATGGTCTCACGGGCGAGTCGCGCTTGTTCATCAGAATGCGTGTAGATGCCGGATCGATACTGTGTGCCCGAGTCATTGCCTTGGCGATTTAACGTCGTTGGATCATGAACGGCAAAAAACACGCCGAGAATTTCCACGTACGAAATGACGTCGGCATCGAACACGACCTTCACCACTTCGGCGTGGCCGGTGCTGCCACGACAAACCTGTTCGTAGGTGGGGTTGGGAACCTGGCCATTGCAGTAACCGGAGACAACATCGGTAACGCCTTGTAAATCATCGAACACGGCCTCAACACACCAAAAGCATCCACCGCCGAGGGTGGCCGTTTGCAGCGAATTTTTCACATCCATCACTTAGATTCTTTCTTCAAGGGTTGTGGGCTGAAATGGATATCACCGTAGTACGCCACGGCCACTTCACCCGTATTGTCGGTGTCCGTCATGATTCCTAACGAGACAATGCGGCCCGGCTTTTCACCAAAGGCGCGTTCGAAGTCGCGGGTGATGTTGCGCTCATAGCCCAACCACCGACCATTACCCGCTGCGCCCGACTCCACCACGATCATTTTGATGCGCGTGGTATGGGCGCTCTCAATAATCTCTTCAACCGGCGCTTTGTTCTCCCAGATGTACATCAGCGTTGCGTAGGGCAATGCCTCGCCGGTGAGCGCCTTGGCGCGTGCAGACACCGCGCGATCTTCAAAATCAAGTTTGTTGGCGTCGCCGTCAAAGGTGACAATCACGCGCACCGGGGAATCTTCGGTATTACGTCGTGTGTTGTCGGCGGACACAATCAACGTCGGTACATTCCAGCGCCACTGTATCCACGGCATTACTGCAGGATCAACGTTCAGACGTTTGCCAACACCCGATGCCGATTGTTCAGCGCGAGCCTCGATAACAGTGACACCGGTCGGGTCCGTCACCAAACGATATGCGGTGTCGCGCTTGAAGCGTGAGAGTTGCTTAATGCCCCAGCCCGCTGGCAGCGGCCCTTCTGCTTTTGCGGTTGAGAACGGTGTGACACTGGTACGCGGCGCGTCGTTGCCTTTTGGCCCACCCGCGCAACCGACAAGGCCAAGAGTGCCTAGTGCGGCAATGACAACGGCCAACGCGCGACACCACGTTGGCCGGTTAGTCATGCTGCCCAACATCACTTTACTTAGCGAAGTTAGCCGAAACAAAATCCCAATTCACAATTGCCCAAAAACCCTTCAAGTAGTTGGGACGGCTATTGCGGTAATCGATGTAGTACGCGTGCTCCCAAACGTCGCAGGTGAGCAACGGCGTCATACCTTGGGTGAGCGGCGTTGCGGCATTGCTGGTCGACTCCAGCGACAGCGAGCCATCCGCCTTTTTGCACAGCCACGCCCAACCGGAACCAAATGTCCCTGCCGCCTTGGCGTCGAACTGCTTTTGAAATTCCTCGAACGAACCGAATTGTTTATCGATCGCGGCGGCTAAAGCGCCGCTGGGTTTACCGCCACCACCTGCAGCAGCCGACTTGAACCCCATGAAATAGAAGTCGTGGTTCCATATTTGCGCAGCGTTATTGAAGATCGGACCGGCAGGCGCTTTTTTAACGACCTCTTCCAAGGTGAGGTTTTCAAACTCAGTACCCTTGGCGAGGTTATTCAGATTGGTGACATATGTGGCGTGATGTTTGCCATAGTGAAATTCAATGGTTTCGACCGAAACATGGGGAACCAACGCATCTTTAGCGTAGGGGAGTGCAACTTGGGCGAATACAGTCATAAAAGCTCCATTTGGTACAAAAGGGTTGAATGAGTCGATGGCACAGCCTGCGATGCGCTATTTTGGCAGAACCTTAATGAATTGACCGCGGATTGGGCACAGAAGTTTCTTCGCATAAAAAAACGCCCACAACATGCGGGCGCGTTTGTATATACC
>JACMOJ010000020.1 GCA_014378085.1 Burkholderiales bacterium
GTGTAGAACAGGATCCGCTCGGTGGTGGTGGTCTTGCCGGCGTCGATGTGTGCGCTGATGCCAATGTTGCGGTAGCGCTCGATGGGTGTCTTGCGGGTCATCATTAGCTCCTGGCGACATGCGGGAAAACATGGACCTGCGCCGGCGATTGCGGTTCGACACTGCAACAATCTGATGAGGAACAACACCCTGGACGCACAGCGGGAAAGAATGACGCGACGAAAATCTCGTCTCCCACCTTCCGCAGGATATCAGGCAAGCCCGAACAAAAGAAGGTATGGGGAGGAAAATTATGCGCGCGACGGGCTTCGTTTTCACACCAGGACCGGCGGCGATCCGGTCGCCTTGCCCGTCAATGGCGAGCACCGAACCCTGGTGATGTTGTTGATTCGGCCTCTCAGGCGGCCAATGCCTTCTTCAACCTTGAAAAATAGGCAATGAGGGGCGCGCGCGCCTTGTCCTGCGTTGCAATTTGCTCCGGAATTGCAGCCAATTCGGGCGCCAACTGCAGTGACCTGCCTTGCGGTTTATCAAAGATGACTGAATCGGCACTGTACGAACTTCTGCCTTCGCCCAGCGTGATATATACCTCGGGCATGCTCCCTTCGATGCGGATACGGAAATTGTTGATGCCTGAATGCCTTATCAGATTCAGTGCTGCTTTTTTCAAATCGTCCGTTAATTGCCGGACCTTTTCCTCTTCGCCTTCGTGGTCGTTCATTCTCGCCTCCAACCCGTGACCGTTGCCGCAACCTGGTAAATTCATGATAACGCTACGATGACAATAAAAAAATATTCAAGGAATGTCTATCAATGGCGAGCAGTCGCGTAACTGGCCATTTGTCTGAAAGCGTATTCGAAAACCTTATGCCGACTTTGACTTTTCGCAAATTCTCGAGCAGCTCAAAAACGTGCATAAGCAATCTGGTACGCATTGTCGGTCATGCGTGGAACGTCGACATATTATCGTCCGTCGATCCGACTGCATGCCTGCCGTTACATGGCAAACCCTTCTATTTGTCCCAAGTCAAAATGAAGGGTTGCTTATCCATCACTATACGTTGAGCAGCAAGACAATTGCATCGCGGCGAGGACTGCGAAAAGAAATCCTGATAGAAACGTTTTAATGAGCAATTTAACCGGCGCATTTGGACAAGGCTGAACGACAAGCGTCATATAACCGCTTATTAATCAACCTCCTCGACCAGATTGAATGCTTGCAATAGCGCGCGGCACGCTGCGCGGCAAGGATTGTAATTCTGCAGAGCAATCCAAAAAAACGAACAGCATGAATACCGCACTTATGTTTGACCAGGCAGGCAGCGCTTGCCGGCAACTGCCCGCCGCCACGGGCTGTCCGATCACACGGATATATCTTAGCAATTTCTCTGGAGCAAATTATGGATACTAAGCAGCCTCGTATTTACGTCGCCGGCCATAACGGCCTGGTGGGGTCGGCCATTGTGCGCACCCTGCGCGTTCAGGGATACACCAACATCGTCACCCGCACCCATGCCGAACTCGAGCTGACCGACCAAGCCGAGGTACGCGCCTTTTTCCGCAACGAGCACATCGACCAGGTCTACTTGGCCGCTGCCAAGGTGGGAGGCATTCATGCCAACAATACCTATCCCGCGGAATTCATTTTCCACAACCTGATGGTGCAGGCAAACGTAGTGCATGAGGCCTGGCGCAACGGCGTGCGCAAGCTGCTGTTCCTGGGCTCGTCTTGCATCTATCCCCGGTTGGCCGAGCAGCCAATCCGCGAGGAATACCTGATGAACGGCATGCTCGAGCCGACCAACGAGCCGTATGCGATTGCCAAGATTGCCGGCATCAAGCTTTGCGAAAGCTATAACCGCCAGTACGGGACCGACTACCGCAGCGTCATGCCGACCAATCTGTACGGACCCGGCGACAATTTCCACCCTGAGAACAGCCATGTCATCCCGGCATTGATCCGGCGCTTCCATGAAGCCAAGGCCACCGGCGCGGACGAGGTCGTGATCTGGGGCAGCGGCAAGCCAATGCGTGAGTTCCTGTACGTTGACGATATGGCGGCAGCCAGCGTTCACGTCATGCAACTCGACCGTGACATCTATCATGCGCACACTGACTCCATGCTTTCGCACATCAACGTTGGCACCGGTGAGGACACGGCAATCGGCGACCTGGCCAAGTTAATCGGCAAGACTGTCGGCTACGCGGGACGCATTGTATTCGACAGCAGCAAGCCGGACGGCACGCCGCGCAAGCTGCTCGAGGTGACAAAGCTGAAGTCGCTTGGCTGGAAAGCGAGCATGCCCCTCAGCAAGGGCTTACAAATGGCCTACCAATCGTTTCTGGAGGCGCAACGGGCAACGCCTTCCCGCACCTATGACAGTGCCGCCGATGAGCTGCTGCGGGCCTGAATCGCGCTCCCGGATGATGCTAGGCTGACGCACCACAAGCGATTGCTAGAACGTCATCCCTGACTCCGTGAAGTTGATAATATGACCAAAGTCCGGGAAGCACCCGGGATGATCACTGTTCCGCCGCTCAATACCGTCCTTTCGTGGATTTACGGAGATGCCAAAAATGCAAAGTCTAATCAACACGGACATGGTGAATGAAAGCGTTATGCAACCTGTTCGGTCCGTACCGCACTCTGTGCCAGCCGAAACCATTACCATCTCCTGCTACGAAAATGCAATACCGTCCTTTGTCGAAGCGGAACTCGACCAGCTTTACAAACACATTAATTCTTCGCTATCTCATCACGCCATACGGCGCAAGGCCAGCGGTGCGAGTACGTATATTGCGCGCAAGGGCGAGCAGGCGATTGCGATCCTGCTGTTCAAGCGGGACAAGAAGAAAGTCACCGTCATCAACGAGATGATCGATATTGCGCCGGAAGAACTGGAGCGCTTTGCCAACTATATTTTTTCGAACGATAAATCGGTGGCGATGATTTCTTTCTCGCTGATCGGCAACCAGATTGGCACTCTGCCGTTTCCCTGCCACCAGCATGAGATATCGGAAGATATCGTACTGACTCTGCCGGCAACCCCGGAGGCCTATCTTGACAGCCTCAGCGCCAAAACGCGCAGAAACATCAGGCGATACATGCGGGCGATAGCGCGCGATAATCCCACATTCCGCTTCGAGGTTCATGCGGGTAATGAAATCAACGAGAAGTACATGCTCGACCTGATCGAACTTAAAAAAATCAATATCGGCCAGAAGAATCTCAGGTTCGGCATCGATCCCGACGAAGTCGCATGGATTGTCAGACAGGCGAAGGTGAGCGGACTGGTGACCGTCGCCCTGATCAACGAGCGGGTTTGCGGCGGCTCGATCGCCTTGCAGGTCAATGACCATTATTTTGGCCAGATCATTTCGTACGACCCCGCCTATCAGAAATACAGTCCCGGCATCCTTTGCTGCTACCAGGCTATTTGCGACCAGATTTTGCGCGGGGCGAAAGAAAGCCATCTCTGCTGGGGGCGGTACCAGTACAAATACAAGCTGATGGGGGTCCAGCGCGATCGCGCAAGCCTCGACATCTATCGATCGCGCGTCGCGTATTGGCGAAACGCCGGTTCGGTCCTGGCAAAAACGGTCAAAGCCGGTTTGCAGGAATGGAAAAAACGGCTGCTGGACATGGAGCACGAAGAGAATCCAACGTCGCGTTTCGGGCCGCTGCTGGTGAAGACGCTGCGCAAGATCAAACGTTTCCAGATTGCGGGCGATCCCGCACAGCCTGCGGAACATAATTAATGTAGCCAGCCTGGAGAAACGCCATGAAGTGGCCGAATGAAGTGCAGGTAACACTGCCCGACCAAGGACGGACGACCGGCAACGCGCCGCAATTGTCCGCAAAAGCCGGCCACCTCGTCATGGAATGCTATGAAGACGAGGTGCCGCAGTTTGTCGACGCCGAGATCGCGCGGCGCTATGGCAGCCTGTTCTCGACGATTCCCCATTTTCGTCAAACCGGCAAGCTGACCGCCACCACCAGTACTTACATTACTCGCAAGAATGGAAATGTGGAAACGGTGTTGCTGTTCAATCGCAGCGAAAAGCAGGTGATGGTCCTCAACGAATTGATACCGATTTCAAAAACGGAAGCGGGAGAATTTATTGCCTTCGTATTTGCCCGCTATGGCTTGGTCTCCAACATCGTATTTAATGCAATAACTTCCGATCTTCGCGGCCTGCGCTACCCATATCAGCAATTTTTGTGCGCCGAAGACATTGTCATTGGGCCGCTGACGAATGTCGACGAGTATTCCGCAAGCCTGTCGAAAAATTACCGCAAGAGTGTTCGGCGCTGTACCAACGCCCTTCTCCGGTCCCACCCGGGCTATCGCTTTGCTATCTTGCCGCCCGAGGCAGTGAGCGAGGATTTGGTCCGGCAAATCATCGGCTTCAACAAGGCGCGAATGGCCGAAAAGGAAAAAATGTCGGCCTACACCGATGAGGAGTGCGACTGGATAGTGGCGCTTGCCAGCAAGCTTGGCGTGGTCAGCGTCATTACCATCGACGGCAAGGTATGCGCCGGCACCGTGTGTTGCCAGGTCGGCCACGGGTTTCACATGCTGGTCTCCGCCCATCATCCGGATTACAACCAGTTCGGCATGGGAATGCTGTGCTGTTACCGCAGTATTTGCGAATACATCGAACGCGGCGGCACGCAGGTACATTTGTTATGGGGACGGCACGCATACAAGACCAGCCTGGGCGCCACGTCCCGCCAGTTCGACAGGTTCGCGGTCTACCGCAGCCGGGTCGATTACTGGCGCGACGCCGACAAACTCGCGCCCGCTGCCGCCGCCGGATATCTGCGCGAGGCACGGCTTTGGCTGATGAATGCCGAAGGCCAGGACAACTTCAAGGGAAGAATCGTCACAACGATGTGGCGTGTTTTGCGGCAGATAAAACAACGTGTTGTTGCCATAAAATAGAATGAAGGCGAATAACAGGCCGATGCAAAAAACTGCAGGTGAAAAGAAAATATCGAAACGCCTGTATTTATATATTTTTAATATTAATTTGATGGCAGGCAACACCATTAAATCAGCACTAGTTACGGAAAATCGATCGCGTCTGCATTTGAATTCATTGCGGCGATCATAATCAGCGGGACCGTTTCTACATGAATATTCTATTTGTTCATAATTCGTATCAGCATTTCGGCGGCGAAGATGCCGTCGTCGACATGGAGATTGCGTTACTGCGATCGCACGGTCATGCGGTTCAACTGTACCAGCGGCACAACGACGAGTTACATGCGCTTCCCGCTGCAACGGCTGCCGCATCGGCCCTGTGGTCGCGGCGTTCGGCGCGCGAAGTGGGCGCCGTGTGCGCGGATTTCCAGCCCGATCTCGTCCATGTTCACAACACATTCCCCCTGATATCGCCTTCCATCTACTGGACGACGGCGCGCAAACGGATTCCCGTGGTGCAGACCTTGCACAATTTCCGCCTGCTCTGCCCGCAGGGAACATTCTTACGCAAGGGAACAGTCTGTGAAGACTGCCTCGGCAAATCGCCGTGGCGTGCCGTGGCCCGAAAATGTTACCGCGATTCATTGCCCCAGTCCGCCGTCCTGGCCGGCATGTTGAGTACGCATCGGCTGGCCGGTACCTATCAAAACCGGATCACCCGGTACATCGCCTTGAGCGCGTTTTCGCGCGACCGCTTCATCGCCGGCGGCCTGCCCGCGCAACGATTGCGGATCAAGCCGAATTTTGTCGATGGCGGCGATTTACCCGGTCCGGCTCAGCGCGAAGGCGGCCTGTTCGTTGGCCGGCTATCGAGCGAAAAAGGTATCGACACCCTGCTGGGCGCGCTGCGCGAGGGCGGCGATACGCGCATCGAGGCGATCGGCGCCGGGCCGGCGGAGGCAGAGGTGGCCAGCCAGCTGGGCGAAGGCTACCTGGGGTTCCGCTCGCGCGCGGAGATCATGCAAAGGATGCGCTCGGCTTCCTTTTTGATCGTACCAAGCATGTGTCTGGAGCAACTCCCCACCACCATCCTCGAGGCCTATGCATGCGGCACGCCGGTGATTGCGAGCCGGCTCGGCGCCCTTGCGAACATCGTCCAGGATGGGGTTACCGGATTGCTGTTTACGCCGGGAGACGAGTCCGACCTGTCCAGGAAAATTGCGTGGGCTGGCGCGCACGGCGAGCAGATGCTACGGATGGGACGCGCGGCGCGCGCTGAATATGAGGCCAAATACACGCCTTCGATTAACTATCAAATGCTGATTGAAATTTATGAAGAATCCATCGCTGAAGTACAAGGAAAACGTCATCTTGCGCCAGGGTCATTCGGTGCTCGGCACGTGGGTTGACGCGCTGTTCTGGGACGATGCCATCGGACTTATCCTGAACTGGGGGGCGGCACGGGAGTCGCGTTATGTCTGCATCTGCAATGTCCACTCGGTGGTCACGGCAACGCATGACGCCGAATTGAGGAGTGCGCTTGGCGGCGCCGACCTGTCGACGTCGGACGGCGCGCCGATTGCCTGGGCCCTGCGCCGCCTGGGGTTTCCCGCGCAGGAGCGGATTGCCGGCCCGGACCTGATGTGGCGCTACCTGCGCCAGGCGGAGCGCAGCGGCCAGAAGATTTTCCTGTACGGGAGCACCCACGACACCTTGAGCAGTTTACGCACCGCCATCGCGCGTGAGTTCCCGCTGCTCGACGTGCGGGGCATGCTGTCGCCGCCATTCCGTTCGGCGTCACCGTCCGAAGACGAGGCGGAGGTTGCCGCGATCAACGCGTCAGGCGCCAACGTGGTGTTCGTCGGCCTGGGATGCCCGAAGCAGGAAAAATGGATGGCGGCGCACCGCGGCAAGATTCACGCCGTCATGGTCGGCGTCGGCGCCGCCTTCGACTTCCACTCGGGAATGAAGAGCCGGGCGCCGTTGTGGTGGCAGCGTCACGGTCTTGAATGGTTGTACCGGCTCGGTTCCGAACCGCGCCGGTTACTGCGGCGTTACCTTGTCACCAACACCTTGTTCGTCGTCGGGTTCGCCCGGCAGTTGATCGTGGCAAAAGTATTCGACCAAAAATAGCGTCGTCAGTCCAGTAGGCATTCCGCACCCTGTCCCGCGTTCCCTCTTTGAAAACTGGAAATGCATATGCTAGAGAAAGAGACCTCCATGAGGTTATCGATTCTTCGATTCCCGCTCATTGTTGGAGTCGTCTTTATCCATAACGCCGATTTAGCGGCCAGATTTTCCAGCGGGAGCCTTGGCAGCACTGATGGCGGTGGGATAGCTGTTTTTTTCCGCAACTTGATCTCGTCGGGAGTGGCGAGAACTGCGGTCCCACTTTTCTTCTTGATGTCCGGGTACCTGTTTTTTCTCGGCGTCGAGTGGACCAGGGATAACTATATAGCGAAACTCAAATCCAGGGTTCGAACGCTCCTGATCCCATTTTTGCTTTGGAATACTGCGACCTTGGCCGTCATTGCGGTTGTACAGGCTTTGCCTGCCACAAGGCATTACCTGTCCGGAGCGAAAGCCGAAATTTCAAGTTATGAAATTTATGGCTATTTCGATGCAATTTTCGGCATCGACCGAATGCCGATTTCCTACCAATTCTGGTTTATCCGTGACTTGATGGTGTTATGCATTCTTGCGCCCTTCATACATTACTTGGTCAGCAAACTGCCATTTCTTACACTGGGATGCCTGGGTGCTTCATGGTTTCTTGGAGTCTGGCCAGTTGCTGTGCCATCATCGGAGGCTGCGCTTTTCTTTGCGATCGGCACTGCGGTCGCGGTACCGGAACAAAGCTTGTTCCGGTTCGATCGCCATTCAAATACAATTTACTTGATTTACCTGGTTGTTCTTTCTCTCGATATGTTTTCCATCGGGACAGCATGGGGCCAGTATATCCATCGCTTCGGGGTTTTGTTCGGTGTACTTTCCCTGCTGTGTTTGACAAGGCTGATTGTGGCGAGCAGGAAGGTCAGCCAATTTCTATTGGCTCTTTCCAGTGCAAGTTTTTTCGTCTTTGCTGCCCATGAACCCATGCTCACTATTGTAAAGAAAATTGCTTTTCAACTTATCCATCCAAATGCAGCAGCCACCTTTTTTGCTTTGTACCTGTTAATTCCACTTATCCTGGTATTTATTTTGGTCGAGGTATATAAACATTGCTCAAGGTGGTTTCCAAGGTTTACGAGTGTAATTGTCGGCGGACGTTAAAAGTTGGGCTCCGGTTGCCTTAGCAAGTTTTGACTGCTGTGGTTCAGGCACCCGGGTTACCTGAAGTGCGACCCTCGAGACGTCGAGGGCTCTACGGCGTGGTAAGAATTTTCTTTCCTCGGGGACCATTGGGAGGCACATCGGCAATTACATCGGTATTCACTGAATGGGCATCCTGCCGCATCTCGTTCTTCCCGCCTTGATAACTGTGAGCAATTCCGGGTCTGATGCCGTCCCATGTTTGGCCGAACACATTAAAATTGTTGCTGCGATAGGTGTTGTAATCGTAGATGGCGAAATTTTTGTAGTTTATCCCGGCCTCGTGGTTAAAGGTTTGCTCACCGTTGGTCGACTTGAAGGTATTGCCGGTTACTTGGTTGTTGCGAACGTTGCCGACATCCTGGGCGAATCCCAGGTGGGTGACGTCGCTGGAGGCGAACATATTGTTTGTGATGACGTTGTTAAAGCCATTGTGGACCATCATGCCGCGGTTATTGTTCGCGACCGTATTTCGGTTGACGGTGACGCCGTTGGCATGGTCGTCGAGGTAGATGCCGATCGCCTGGACGCCCCTGGTGTTAGTGACGGTGTTTCCTTCGATAAGCAAGGTCAAGGGCTGCTCGTCGCGCGCCGAGGTATACACTGCCGCACAATCGTTCAGCCGCAAACACGACCTGTCGATAACGCTGTTGAGCACGAAAGTGAACCGGTTGTGGATCACGCTGATGCCATGGTAGGCCGA
>JACMOJ010000193.1 GCA_014378085.1 Burkholderiales bacterium
CGCCAGACGCCGAAACTTCAGCGCGCATCCTTAGCGAACACACCCGCATGGCCGCTGCGATGGGGGTTTAAAAACACGCCAAAAGTCGACTGTTGACGGGTACTTTCAGGTATTTATGCCTGGAACTACCCGCCGATTGGCGCTTTTGGTGAGTTGATCCGTACAGCTTGTGACGATTTAAGAGCACAAACTTGCTTTCCTTTGATGCGCATCAACATCGACTTTGTTGCTCTGCGCAAACTGCTTTCATGATTAACCCACATGAGAAAGCGAACGCAACAATGAAAGCAAAATTACTAGCCCCGTTGGTTGCAGCCACATTGGCTTCCCTAGCCTCCTCCGCATTGGCACAAGAAGGCACTTACATGATGCGCGTGCGCGCGTTAAACATGCAAGTCGACAACGGCAACTCGCCGAACGTCGCGGGTGCAAAAGTTGAGATCAACAACAAGACCTTTCCCGAGATTGATTTTGTCTACAACTTCACCAAAAATCTCGCCGCTGAACTGGTGCTGACGTACCCACAGAAACATGACGTCAAGTTACAGGGCAACCGAATTGGCAGCCTGAAACACCTGCCGCCGACACTCACGCTTCAGTACTACTTCGCGCCGGGCAGCAGCGTAAATCCTTACGTAGGTGCCGGCATCAACTACACGCGCTTTATGAGTGTGAGCCTGCCAACCGGGATCTCCACGGATAAGGACAGCTTCGGTTTTGCCGCCCAAATCGGCGTTGACTTCGAGATTGCCAAAAACACCTACGTCAACCTCGACTTCAAACGTGTAAACATTGACGCCGACGTCAAGGTCAATGGTGCCAAGCTGACAACGTTGAAGGTGGATCCAAACCTCGTCAGCGTCGGTATTGGTTGGCGCTTCTAAACGGATGTATCCGCGCGCAAAAACGGACACCAAGGTGCCCGTTTTATTGGTTGCCGAGATACCATCAATCGATCTTCGCACCCGACGCGCGCGCCACCTCTGCCCACTTGGCAATGTCGGCCTTCACCATCGCCAGCGCTTCGTCGGGCTTATTCGCAATCATCTCGCCACCCTGTAGAGCAAACCGTTCAACTAGGTCTCGGCTCGCAAGTGCCTTCGTCGCTGCTGCGGATAGTTTTGCGAGCACATCTTTCGGCGTTGCCGCTGGCGCACACAACACAAACCAGTTGGTCGACGAAAAATCCTTTAAGCCAGACTCCGCCACCGTCGGCAGATTTGGGAACAACTTTGAGCGTTCACTGCCCGTCACGGCGAGTGCACGAATCTTTCCGGATTTCACCAACGGCCCAATCGAAATGGTGCTGTCATACATAATCGAGATTTGGCCGCACAACAAATCGGGAAACACAAACGCGCTGCCCTTGTAGGGAATGTGGGCAATGCTGATGCCATTTAGCGTATTGAACATTTCGCCCGTCAGATGGGAAATGGTGCCATTACCGCTCGAACCAAAATTGAGTTTGCCGGGGTTGGCTTTGGCGTATGCAACCAACTCACGCACATTTTTTACCGGCAGATCGGATGTGACAACCACCACGTTTTGCGACGCGGCCAGCATGGTGATGACGGCAAAATCAGTAACCGGGTCGTACGGCAGTTTTTTGTACAAGCTCTTGGCAATCGCATGATTGCTCGATGTGCCGATCGTTAAGGTGTAGCCATCAGCTGGCGCTTTGGCGACCAGATCTGCGCCGATGGTGCCACCCGCGCCCGGTTTGTTTTCAACAATGACCTGCTGCTTGAGCTCCTCTCCTAACTTCGCCGCAAAATCGCGCGACAAAATGTCGGTAGCGCCACCAGGCGGAAAACCGATGACGATGCGAATCGGTTTGGTCGGATAGGTTTGGCCATGGGCTGCCGACATAACTGCCAGCACACAGAACACCAACAGGGAAAACAGTTTTCTCGTATCGGCTTTCAGCAATTGGTTCATCGGGCGACCTTTTTTGGTGGGTTGAAATCTTTCCTAAAGATTACCGTTTCGACGCCGCGCATAACGCCATCGCCGTTGACGAGGCTTGCAACTTTCATCACGCAAATGCGGATTTCCACTTTTCAGCGGCGATGCGTGTCGAGTCGCGCTAGTATGGTGGCTCTTCCAACCCTCACATCGGGCCTGCAAATGAGATCGCTACTTTGTATTGTGTGTATGGGGTGGCTCACCGCATGCGGTACGCTAACCTCGAACAATTATTTTTTGTCGCCAGGCCTAACAGACGACAAAACCGCACTCGTGGTCACCGGCATGACTGCCGCCAACGTGGCCGCCACACTCGGTCAACCGCATCAACGGGTGCGCTTCAACAATCTCAACGCGACCGCTTGGGACTACCGCTACATCGATTCATGGGGCTACATCATTGATTTTTCGGTGATGATCGGCGACGACGGTAGAGTTATCAACAAAATCTCGGCACGCGGCTACGCTGACAATCACTAGCAGCGTTGCAACGCGCAGCCTAACGCATTTGGTCGGCGGCCACAAAGTACTTGCGCGCATAGGCGAGTAGCTGTCCGTCCGTCGGATGATCCACCGTCTCAACGCCAATCAAATGGTCGTTGAGTGCGTGATGTGCTTTAGCGATATGTTTAACAAACGCCAGCTTGGCACTGGCGGGGCCTACCACCAGCCACTCACGGATATCTCGGATTTTCTCAACAATCGCGTCGTAATACTCGGGGTGCTCTGCGGCCTTGCCCGAACCAACTGCGTCGGCTTTGTGGTGCTGGTGCTCGCGCCGGTTCGGCGCGTGAACGACGACCGCCTTGTCTGCGGCGTCTCGCGTAAAAGCGATGATATGTGCTTCGCTATGGTCGAGCCAGATGACAACGTGATTCGCTTGCATGGGTGATTTCCGTCATTGGTTAGGACAACCTCAATATGCGTGGTTTACCCACTCGCAGTTTGTGCTATATCAAACATTGCACAAAAAACTTCTCAACCGCTACTGCACACCCAACCGCCAAAGTGAAGTGACTTCCTTGGCGCGAGCGGCATGTAGTGCGTCGGCGGTGTCGGTTACGCGTGGGTGGGTAGGCTTGACGTCAATTTTCTCCCGCACCACCAGCCCCGCCGAGGCAATCCACGCAAGTAATGTTTCACGCGAGCGCAGGCCCAAGTGTTCAGCGAGATTTGACAAGATCAACCAGCCTTCACCACCGGGTTCTAAATGCGCCGCCAGCCCACTCAAAAAGCCGCGCAGCATTTGGCTGTCGGGGTCATAGACGGCGCGCTCTAGTGGTGATGACGGCCGGGCAGGCAACCACGGCGGGTTGCACACAATCAACGGGGCGCGACCCTGCGGAAATAAATCCGCCTCAATCACTGACACGACATCTTGCAAGCGCAATCTGCGCAAGTTGTCACGCGCGCAGATAAGCGCACGTGCATCCATGTCGGTGGCGATCACGCGTCCAATGCCGCGATTTGACAGAATGGCCGCCAACACGCCCGTGCCGGTACCAATATCAAAGGCCATCGGCGGCAGCGGATTCGGCAACGGCGTTTCGGCGACGAGCCCCACGTATTCGCTGCGGATCGGCGCAAATACCCCGTAGTGGGGATGGACACGTTCACCCAGGGCGGCGATTTCCACGCCTTTGCGACGCCATTCATGCGCGCCAATGATGCCGAGTAACTCGCGCAGCGACGCCACCGACGGGCGATTGGTTGGTTGCCCCCACGCTTCCTTGCAAGCCGTTTGCACATCAGGCGCACGCCCTAGTGGAATAGAAAAATCGGTATCAAACGGGATCAACAACATCGACAAGGTACGCGCGCGTTGCGAACGGGTTAAGCGATGGCGATTAAACGCGTCGATCAATGCCTTTTCATCCGACGGCTCCACGGCTGGCTTCTTCGCCACAACGCCCTGCCGCTTCGCTTTTACGCTCTTGGCGTCGACGCGGCGTGCAAGTGCTAACAACAATTGCCGCGCATTCTGGAAATCTCCGCGCCACAACAGCGCGGTACCTTCGCACGCCATCCGATAGGCGCTGTCTGCTGTAACGGTATCGTCTACCACCATCACACGTTTCGGCGGCGGCGAGCCATTTTCAGCGCGCCACGTCGCAGAATGTGTGCGGCCAGCTTCGCTCCAGGTAATGTTCTCAATAGTCGTCTTGGTTGCGGTGATCAAAACAGGGCTTTCAACGGATTCACAAAAGATAATTTACGGGTCAGCCAACATGCTACCCGCCGCAGCGAGTCCATGCCAATTTGCTGATTAGCCGTAAATCAAGCAACATCTGCGATAGCCGCATCCTCTGCGAGGGATATTTCATGTTCGAATCTGCTGAAATTGGTCACAAGATAAAGAAAGCCGAATTTGCTCGGCAAGAACCGTTACTACGCCAAGCGCTGCTCACAGCCCAGTTCAAGCTACTGGCGCAAAACAAAGCGCCGGTAATTATTTTAGTGAATGGCGTTGACGGTGCTGGCAAGGGGGAGACGGTGAATCTCTTTAACGAATGGATGGATCCCCGCCACCTCTACACCCACGCTTTTGGCGCGTCAACCGAGACAGAGCGCAATCGGCCTGATATGTGGCGATTCTGGCAAGCCTTACCACCCAAGGGCAGCATCGGTATGCTGTTTGGCTCGTGGTACACCGATCCGATTCTGCAGCGCGTAATGAGCAAGATGGGGGGGCAAAAACAGACTCAACAACAGAGCCAAAAGCGAAGCGCAGCGGTGGGCACAGCGCAAGCAAAACACCTAGGCAACAATACCTCTGCTGAATTTGAAAAGCGGCTGGCGCGCATTCGCGACCACGAACGGATGTTGGTCGCCGAAGGTGCCACAATACTCAAACTCTGGTTCCATCTCTCGAAAGACGCACAAGCCTCACGACTTGAGGCGTTATCGGCTAACAAAGCAACCGCGTGGCGCGTCACCAAAGACGACTGGCGGCGATACAAACACTACGATGAATTTATCGAAGTCTGTGAGCTTGCACTGCGCGAAACCTCGACCGGTGAAGCACCCTGGCACGTCATTGAAGGCAGCAATCACGCCTACCGTTCTCTCGCCGCTGGCAATCTGCTACTCGACGCTTTGGGTCGCACCCTTAAGGGCACCAAGGCCACCAAGACGCCAGCCGAGCCGCTGCCCGAGCGGAGTCTCGATAAACTTGACATCCTCAATACCGCAGACTACAGCAGGTCATTAGATCGCGCCACCTACGAGCGCCGTTTAACAAAGTTGCAGGGCGAGCTGAATCTGCTTGCCCGCCACAAGCGCGTCCGAGACCGTTCGCTAGTGCTGGTGTTTGAAGGTATGGATGCGGCGGGTAAAGGCAGCACCATTCGGCGCATTACCGGCGCCATCGACGCGCGCTTTTATCGCGTGGTTCCGGTGGCTGCGCCAACCGACGAAGAACGCGCACAGCCTTATTTATGGCGTTTCTGGCGACAGATTCCTGACCACGGCCATGCGGTGATTTTCGATCGCTCTTGGTATGGTCGCGTGTTAGTCGAACGAGTGGAAAAATTCTGCGCGGTCGACGATTGGATGCGGGCGTACCACGAGATCAACGAGTTTGAGGACACCCTAACCGACAGTGGTGCCATCGTCATTAAATTCTGGTTATCGATTAGTCAGGAAGAGCAGCTCAAGCGCTTTAAGCTGCGTGAAAAAACACCGCACAAGAACTATAAAATCACACCAGACGACTGGCGCAATCGTAAAAAATGGCCAGCCTACGAACTTGCGGTGTCCGACATGATTGATCGCACCTCTTCCGAAATTACACCTTGGAATATGGTCGCCTCAGACGACAAACTTTGGTCGCGCGTCGAAGTGCTCAAACGCATGTGCGCGACAATTGAGAAGGCGCTCTAGTCGGCCTTGGCAACGTCTTGTGTTGGTGCGGTCGTCAGCCACGCAGACCGTAACGGTTTGGTCATTTGCACCAAGTGCAGCGGCATCCGCGCTTTTTCCGGAACAGGGAATGGCACCACACCATGTGGCGCAAAGCCTAGCTTTTCGTAATAGACGAACAGGTTTTTGCGCACGTTGACCACGGTGATGTCGAGAAAATCACATCCGGCCGCTAATGCATTTTGCGCGACAGCATCAATTAGCACCTTTGAGATACCGCGCCCTTGAGCCGATGGATCGACCGACAGCAGACCGAGATAGGCACGTGCACCTGATACTGAAGTGAACACCGCACCGACCAGCTTGCCGGGAACCGTTTCATCTTCCAACACCAGAAACCTGCCGAGCTGAAACCGCGCTTGAATGTCCGCCAAATTGGTGCGGTCGCCGATCACACAAAAATCCTCGGCACGAAAGGCGGCGTTGATCAGGCAAATAAGGCTTTCAATATCGTCTGGGTTGGCGTGACGAAAGGCGGTTAAAGACATAACTTAATTGGCAATCCTGCGAACAAAAATAAAGCCGAGCCGCAGACGCGGTCCCGGCTTCATCGGGAGGGGGCGGGAGGGGGCGGGCGACTACTGGCGCTTGCGCTCTTCTTTCTTCAACTTCTTCGCATCCTTCTTTTCTTTCGGCGTTTTGGCCGCCGTCTTTTTGGTATCTTTTTTGGTGTCTTTGGCTTTGCTCATTTCAAGGCTCCTCATCGGGTTTACGTCAATCAACTGCTGCCAATCATGCAGATATTAGCGTGTTTGTGGGGATGTTGGGCGGGGAAACCGATGCAAAAACCGCGATTTACCTTGCTTTTCAGCCGCTCCGCGGCCATGATGACTGATGACTACGCCTACGACCACCAAAAAGCCGCGCGCCAAGAAGGCCATTGCCGCCCCCGCCGTCGTGACCACACCGCAAATCCTGCCACGCGGCAGTGTGGTTGCCGTGGCCGCTGCACCGTTCACACCGCCGACGCCATTTGTGAAGAAAAAGCCTACTTGGGCTTAGGTTTAAATCTGAAAGCGCCCTATTTGTGGGCATTTTCAGGTGAAATGCGCTGGGGATGCTTGTCTTCTTTAGAGTTTTGTAAAAAACACTAGAGCCCACTCGCCGCAATTTCTCTCGATAGCGCCGACTCACTGGCAGCATTCCGTCGTCCCGCGTCTTAACGCCCGCGTCGTCCGAACCGGGCGGCTCGATTAATTCCACGCAATCGAGATTGACGATATAACTTTGGTATTCGCGCCAGGGCCGATTGCTCCGCTAAATTGTGTGTCATTCATTCATCAGCGGTCGCCGCTCTCAGCGACAATCAACGTTGAATCTCTAAGTCAAGGAAATCCCCATGAAACGCGTCTTTGGGTGGCTCGGCATCGCCATCGTCTCGTTGTTATTGTTTGTCACCGCGCTGGGTTTACACACTTGGTATGCAAAACCGCTCTCGGTAAATTGGTTTTACACCAAGGTTTTTGCCGGGTTCGCCCTAGATAACCCTGAACTGCTGACGCAGCTTCGAATACTTGAACAAGTGGGGCTGCGCGGTCATAACGCCAAACTGAGCGACTCCTCTCCCGCCGAAACAGAGCGGCAATTTGCCAAACTCAAAGCAAATTACGAGACGCTAAAGCGTTACGACAGCAGCGGGTATTCCGGTCAAGATCGACTTTCGTATGACGTGCTCGAGTACTTCCTCGGCATTCAGGTGCGTGGAGAGCCGTGGAAGTATCACAACTATCCAGTGAACCAAATGTTTGGCATTCAAAGTGCGTTGCCGAATCTGCTGACCGAGACGCAGCAGGTGAACGACGCCACCGATGCGGAACACTATCTTGCGCGGATGGCACTCTTCCCAAAGAAGATGAATGAAGTCATCGAAAGTCTCAAGGTCCGCGAAGCGAAGAAAATCATCCCGCCGAAGTTTGTGGTCGAAAAGTCTGCTGGGCAAATCAAGGCGTTCATGGAACCCGCCCCCGCCAAAAACGCCTTGGTGTTGGGGTTAAAGAACAAACTCGACAAAATTCCTGCCGAGAAAATGGATCAGGCTAGCCGCGACGCGCTTCTCAAACGCGCGGAGGAAAGTGTCACCGCAAATGTGCTGCCGGCTTACACCAAACTCGCCAAGTATCTCGAAGTGCTAGGGACCAAGGCGCTTGAGAACAACGGCGTTTGGGCGCTGCCCGATGGTGAGAAATTCTATAACTATCAGATTGAGTCGATGACGACGACCAAGATGAAAGGTGATGGCATACACTCGCTAGGCTTAAGCGAGGTGGCGCGCATCGGTGCCGACATGGACGCCATCCTCGAAGCCGAGGGTTATAAGCAGGCCACCCGTGCCGAACGCTTGGCGGCGCTGTCAAAAGCGCCTTCACAGTTGTATCCCAATACTGACGACGGGCGAGCACAAATTCTCAAGGATTACACCGCCATCATCGACGAGATTAATTCCAAACTCGACCCGCTGTTTGGCATCAAACCGAAAGCCAAGGTCAGTGTTGAACGTGTCCCCACGTTCACAGAGCAGGGTGCCCCGTTTGCATATTACAACCCACCCGCGATGGATGGCTCGAAGCCCGGCATCTTCTACGCAAACTTACGCAGGCCCGATGAGATCGCCAAGTTCACCATGCGCACCCTCGCGTATCACGAAGCAATTCCTGGCCATCATTTGCAGATCGCAATCGCACAGGAATTGAAGGGCCTGCCTATTTTCCGCAATGTGGTGCCCTTCACTGCCTACGCAGAAGGCTGGGCGCTCTACGCTGAGCAGCTCGCTTGGGAAAACGGCCTTCAGAAAAATCCACTCGACAACCTCGGTCGGCTACAGGCTGAAATGTTCCGCGCCGTACGGCTGGTGGTCGATACCGGCATACACGCCAAACGTTGGACCCGCGAGCAGGCAATCGAATACATGATCGCCAACACCGGCATGCTCGAAGACGAAGTGATCGGTGAAATCGAGCGCTACTTTGTGGCACCCGGCCAAGCGCTCGCTTACAAAATCGGCATGATCAAGATTCTGGCGCTGCGTGAAAAAGCAAAAGCCGCACTCGGCCAAAACTTTGATCTGCGTGACTTCCACGACACGGTATTGAAGAACGGCTCATTGCCACTGGAGATTTTGGAGCGTGTGGTGGATAACTATATTTCAGAAAAGAAGACCTAGTTGGTGCAGCGGTTGGGCAGAAAATTTTCTGGAACGTGTGCGGCCGCACTGACACCCCCTGCGCCGCTCTGCATGATGCGGTATTCGCGAACGCCGTCACCTGACGCCGCTCACTGCCGATTTCGGCCGATGCCATGCAGACAGGAAACGCCATGAACAAAGATCAATCCGAAGGCCTTAAAAAAGAAGTTTCGGGAAAAGTCAAAGAAGTTGCGGGTCGAATCCTCGGCGACCGAGGGATGGTTGCCAAAGGTAAAGCCAAGAACAAGCTCGGCAAAGTGCAGACCGCATTCGGCGACGTTAAGCAAGCGATCAAAGAAGGCACTAGCTGAGTCTCTTTTCGGGCCACTCTTTGCGCTACTCCCTGCGCTACTCTGCGCGCCACCCTCACACGGCCCCCTCCCGCCACCCGTTTGATGTGGTGGGCGACGCCGCTCGCGCCACCGCACGGGTGCTGCGCCGCATAGGCACCAGTTTGCAAGAGGAAACACGATGACAGGTTATTTCGAAGTTGCGCAAAGCAGATACAACACGTACACATTTAATCTCAAGAGCAGCAATCACAAGACAATTCTGAGTTCACAAACGTACCAGACGCGCGAAGGCGCCTTAAATGGCGTCGCCTGTGTGCAGAAAAACGCCACACTGGATAATCATTTTGGCCGCCTCACCGCGAGAACTAACGAGCCCTACTTTGTCTTGTGGGCCGGCAACGGTGAAGTGATCGGTAAGTCTGAAAGATATACGAGCACCAACGGCATGGAAGACGGCATTGCCAGCGTCAAGGCGAACGGGACCTCGACCATGATGCGCGAAATCTAAACCGTCGGCGAAGGTCGACGGCAGGCCAGCGGGTAGCTGCCTCGCTAATGCGTTTCGGCTACGGCCTGACGGGTTGTCGCCGTAGCGGATCGAGCAACTCGGACAATCCGTTGTGATCAATTTCTCGCATCAGATTTAATAGCCGTCCGAGCTCACCCTCCGGAAACCCCTCGCGCGCGAACCAGTGTAAGTAGTTGCCGGGCAGATCGGCCAATAGCCGCCCTTGATACTTGCCAAATGGCATTTGCCAGGTGACAAGTTTTTCTAGGTCTTCGGCATTCACGTTGCGCGCCTCCGGTGCATTAGCGCGCAATGGGCGTGACGGACGTGACGCCCTGTTGGGCCAAGAAAGCACGTATCGCCGTCGCAATACGCTGCACCTCTGGCGCCGCAAATCCCCCGTGCCCACCGCCACGAACGGTCAGCATCTCATTGGCAACACCGGCCTTTTTCAGCTCCTCATGAAGGCGAACGGAGTGCGCGTAGGGCACCAACTTATCGGCATCCCCATGCACACTCAATATCGCTGGCAAACCAGCGCGAACATATTGAATGGGCGACACACTGCGTGCTAACGCTTCACGATTTGGCCCCGCCCCCAACCACTCGATCGCGTAGTGCTTCGCATTTGGCCCACTTAGTAGATCTTCAACATCCACAATGCCGAAGTAGTTGATGATGGCCGCGACCGTCAACGCGGGCTCAGCGCCGTTCACCCAGCGAGTGCTGTCGTCGGTGGCACACGCGCGATCGAACGGACTGCCGTTGGGCAACATGCCCGTCATCAAAGCGAGGTGTCCACCCGCGGAGCCACCGGTGAGTACCACCTTACTCATATCGAGTTTGTACTCCTTGGCGCGTCGCGAGAGCCAGCGTAGCGCGCAGCGCGTGTCTTCAACCGCTGCCGGTGCTGGCGAAACGCGTCCTAGCCGATAGGCGACATTGGCGACCGCAAAACCCATTTCTAAATACGGTAGAAGCGACAGGACCGCACTTTCTTTACGACCTTCCACCCAGCCACCGCCGTGGAAAAACATCACTAGCGGCACTGGGCTGGCGGTGTTTTGTGGCAAGTACAAATCGAGCTTGAGTTCGACGTTGTTCGCGGTTGAATAGGTCAGATTGGGCTGCACCACGTAGCCGCCGCTGAGCGCATGCACAAATTCCACCACCGTCTCTGCACGTTTGGCGGTTGGCGCTTGGGCCATGACGTTGACAGAAACGGTTAGCGCGAAAGCGGCACTTAGCGCTCCAACAGCCGCCGCGCGACACAACCTAAATATTGATCTTGCCATCAGAATTCCTTCTCAATATGAATCCGTTGCAGTCTACCAAGGTTACTCAACAAAAAAAGTCCTCGCGTCGGCGCTGCACCGAACCCTAAAGAATCTTGCCAAGCGGCCGATAACTTGATGTCTCCTTCCAGCATGATGAAAAATTGCGGTCGCCATGATCAGCACATCTGCATTACGCAACCACTCACGCATCGACGCAAAAACGGAAAGCGCGCTAGACAGGCTGATCGCGGAAGTCGGCATCAAGCGTATTACCAATCAAATCCTGTTGCACTGGGGAACACGTGAGGGCGACGTCTTCATGAATTCCTTGTTGATTAATGATCGCGAACAGCAGCGCGCGGGTTTTCCGCCACACGTATCCAAAGCGATCTTCGCGCTGATTAAACTGAACGAAGTTGAAATGCGCCGTGAAGTCGTGGCGCCGGTGGCAAACCCAGTAGTGGAACCGCATTAATCGAATAGCGCTAGTTCACCGACACAACGCTCTCTTCGCCAATTATGTTGGGACGTCGAAATCGTCCTACGCCGATGTCCGCGACAAACTTAGCAAGCCAGGCATCGAGGACGTCGACAAGACACCTGAAGCGCTTGATGCGACCGTCCGCACCGAAATTGTAATGCGTATAAAAATGATTAGGGACGGGCGTTTTCGGGCAATAATGCTTGGAAACAGCCGTAGAATCTAGGGTTTGAGATTTAGTTTTGAGCCGCGCAAGGTGTTGCGAGCGAGATGATAAAACGCCGTGAAATCGTCAGATGACATCATCGCACTCGGACATTTTCTTGTTCCCCACGCGCCGAGCACCCATTTCATCGCGCCGCCGCTGTAGGTGGCACTGCCCGCTTTGGCCATCACTTCCGATGTAGTGCGGTCAATGATTTTGGTTTGCGATAGCCCCGTGTGAGCAAATGGTTGTGAAAAGTCCTCCCTCACTTCATAGCGCGCCGTGGTCGCGCGGATTTCAGTGCTGGTAATGGCGTCCTTATTTTCCGCCGCGCTGCCTTGTTGGTAGCGCACCCAATCTCCCAGCTTATAAATACTTGGCGCCTCAATCCACGCGAACCCCTCGTCATACAGATACCGCGTGCCAAAACTATTCGCCGTGCCAGAGTTGAGAAACACGCCGTCGGCATCCGCTTTGCGATAAATCACCGGCTTGCCTTCCCGCTCGCAAACGCTCGCAAATTCAGCGCGTTGCCATAGCCAGATTCCACCAACGGGCAGCAACACGACCGCCACGGCAATCCACCCGGTCCCACGCACGCCAACCAGGAAACGGGCACGGCGTAGCGCCCATGTGAACGCGACAATCGCGAACAGTAGCGAGAGCGGCGCGAAATCCGCCCAGATCAAACCGATGAGCATCATGTGCACATCATGCCAGCTTGGACGACTGCTGACACCTCAACTGTACATGGAGATCAAGTCTTGGGGCGAAAATCGCGCCGGTATGCGAAACCCATCCGCGGCGAAACTTTTTGACCGGCTCGCTGTTTCACACGAGAATATGCGGCGACGCACTTCAAAAAAATGAGGACAGCAGGAAAATATGAGTGGACGAAACCAAGGCCATATTGATTTATGGAACGGTCGCGTAGGCGAGAAGTGGGCGGCCTTGCAGGTTGCGCTGGACGCGATGCTGGCCCCAGTCACCACCGAGCTAAAACACCGCGCCGGCTCGGTGGCTGGCTTACGTTTGCTCGATATCGGCTGCGGCTGCGGTGAGACCTGCACCGTCTGGCTGGCCGGTGGCGCACATGTCACCGGGGTGGATGTCTCGGCGGCCATGCTCGCAGTCGCGCAGCGACGCACCGCAGGAGAAGCGAAGCTGATTCAAGCGGATGCGTCCACGTGGAAAGGTGAGACACCGTTCGATTTCGCGGTGTCGCAGTTCGGCCTGATGTTCTTCGCGGCGCCAGACGTGGCGTTCGCCAACATTGCCGCCAACGTGCGTCCCGGTGGGCGCATTCTGTTTACCTGTTGGCGATCCGTGCCCGAAAACGAGTGGGCGTCGTTACCGATGAGCGTTATTCGTGATCTCATCCCGCCGCAATCTCCTTCTTCCGCGCCGGACGTTGAAGAGCCGTCTCCCGGTCCGTTCTCATTGGCAAATCGAGAGCGCTTGGCAGGTATTGTTGCGCGGGCGGGATTCACGGATATTAAAATTACACCGTTCAATTTTTTAGTTTGTTTTGCGACCGAAGGTGGTGCGGCTGCAGCGGCGGCCTTCTCTAGCCAAATCGGCCCGGCCGCTGCCGCGATTGCAGGATTAGCGCCCGAGATAAAAACGGTCGCGAAGGAACGGCTTAGGTCCGCGTACGCCGAGTTCACGCAAGATGACCGCGTTGACCTCGGCGGCGCAATTTGGATTGTTGACGCCACGAGGGCAGTATGACCTCACCCGATCAAATCAACCGCCTCCCTAAGCATCCGCCTAGCGCCCCGGCAACCATGCTGGACCTGGTGGCACAAGGTGGCATTAAGTTGTCGCCGACACAGCGAGCCTTCAAGCGGCTGGTCGACGAGATCGCACAACGAGAAACACAGTTGTCGGAGACTGCGAATCTGATCGAAAAATATCGTGTACTGTTGGCCAAAAAACTTGATCCGTTGGCAGACGAACGTGCACACATCTGTCTAGCCATGCTGCAGTTTTTGGACAAACAACTCACCAAAAAGGGTTGGTCCGCCAAACAGCAGCAAGCCATGCGCGACATCATCTGTCGCACCGCCGAGACTCTACTCGATAGCAAATATGCCGCGCAGATGCGTGCATTGTTTGATCGGCATAGCGAAATTTCTTTGGCTGAGCTCGAAGGCGAGGTGGATGGAGCGCTCGCGGCAGATTTAGCGGATCTATTTGGCATCGAACCGGATCTGGACAATCCAGAATTAACCGCTGAGGACGTTATCGAAAAAGCCTTTCGACAACGAGAACTGGAACACCAGGCACGGCTCGACGCGATGGCAGCTCGTGAAGAACACAAGCGCGGCCGCAAAAAATCGGTACGTCAACAAGCAATCGAACAACAAGCCATCGACGCCAAGGCGCTTCTAAAAGCGATTTACCGAAAGCTGACCAGCGCACTACATCCCGACCGGGAACCCGATGCGGTAGAACGTGCGCGCAAAACCAGCCTGATGACCGAGGCGAATAAAGCCTACGACGCGGAGAATTTGCTTGAACTGCTAAAACTTCAACAGCAGCTCGGGCTTGTCGACGCCAACGCCGCTTCAACACTGGCCGATGACGCTTTGAAGGTAATCAATGCACAGTTGAACCAACAACTTGCAACACTAAAAATTGAAATATACGAGGTTGAGATGACGGGGCGAAACACCTTGTATTTAAGCCGTACCGCGCCCCTCACCGCAGCCTTCATCGAGCGGAAAATCAAGTCGATGGCAGCGGCTGAGCGCGCTGACCTTAAATTCATGCACGATGAGTTACTCGACCTTAGAAGTGGCGAGCTCTCGTTAAAGACGTGGCTAAAGGAGCAATCTGAGATGATGGAAGAGGCTGATGCACGACTGGAAGTTGGGTTTATCGTCGACTTCCCAATTGGTGAGGCCGCGCCCGGAAAACGACGGCGCTAAGCGCTAAGCTACTTCGACCGCTACCCCGCTAGATGCTTGATCCTACAGGAGCTAATTGCTTGCTTACTTTCGCCGCAATTACCTTAACTGCCGTGCTCCCATGTTGTCTACTGGCCTCTTGCGCGGCGTCAACAAATAATGCAAGCGGCGTGTCAGCACGCATTTTCGAGCAGCAATAACCGAACCGAGAGGCCCAACCAATGCGCGCATTTCATATTGTCCTTACCCTGCTTTTGGGTGCTTCACAATTCACTGTGACCGCAGATGCAAAATCGTTTCGCTGGTCAAGCCAGGGTGATATGCGATCCACCGATCCCCACGCATCGGATGAAGGATTGACTAGTTCGCCCAACCACCACGTTTACGAACGCCTCATCGGGCACGACAAAGCAATGCGGCCGATCCCCGAACTCGCACTGAGCTGGCAGCAAACGGCGCCAACCGTCTGGGTCTTCAAGTTGCGGCCTGGCGTGAAGTTTCACGATGGCTTGCCCTTCTCGGCCGATGACGTGATTTTTTCTGTCGAGCGTGCGCAGTCGTCGATCTCCCCGTTCACCGGAACGGCTAGGCCAATCGGCAAAGGCCGCAAGATTGATGCACTCACGGTCGAATTCACCACACCCGGGGTCAATCCGGTCATGGTTGGCCTAGTCGGCGCAATTGCGATCATGAACAAATCTTGGTGTGTGAAAAACAAGGTCGAGAAAGCGCAGAACCTCGCCGCGAAAGAGCAGAGCTTCGCCGCACGATCAGCCAACGGCACCGGCCCCTACACCCTAGTTTCAAGAGAGCCTGATGTCAAAACCGTGTTCCGCAAAAACCCTAATTGGTGGGGGCTTGCCGAGAAACGAATGGAAGGCAATGTAGATGAATTCACCTATCTTCCTCTACAGGCCGATGCGACGCGGACGGCGGCACTGTTGTCGGGCGAGATCGATTTTGTGCTCGATCCGCCGCTGCAAAATCTCGATCAAATGAAAAAGAATCCGGCCTTGAAAGTCGTCGAAGGCAAAGAGGATCGCGTTATTTTTTTCCTGCTTGACCAAGCACGCGATGAACTTTTGTATTCCAACGTCAAGGGCAAAAACCCATTCAAAGACAAACGCGTACGGCAGGCGATGTATCAAGCGATCGACGTCGAAGCGATTCGCACGAAGGTGATGCGCGGCCTCGCCACCCCCGCCGCAAATATCCTTTCAAACCCCACTGGTGCGGGAGTCCCGGCGGCAATGCAGGTGCGTCGTCCGTTTGACCTCGCAGCTGCGAAGAAACTGATGGCCGAGGCTGGCTACGCAATCGGCTTTGAGGTGCGACTCGATTGCCCGAATAATCGCTACATAAACGACGAGAAAATTTGCGTCGCCGTTGCCAGCATGCTGGCGCAGATCGGCATCAAGGTGGAAGTGAATGCGATGCCGCGCTCGATATGGAGCCCCAAAGGCACAAACCGCGACACTAGCTTCATCATGCTTGGCTGGGGCGGCCGTACTGGCGATCCCGATGCCTTCCATTCAATGATGCCGTTGTGGCACAGTGCCGATGACAGAGGCAATGGCCAATCTAACTGGGGAGGAGTCAAAGACGCCAAACTAGACGCGCTGCTTGATGCGCAGGCTGCAGAAGCAAACCCCGTCAAACGCCAGCAACTCATTCTGGATGCGGTGAAACTTCACGACGACAACATCTATCATCTACCGCTACATTTTCAATCGACCCCATGGGCGTCTCGCGCAAACGTATCGTTCAGCCACAACGCCGACAACACGCTCTACATCCCTTGGGGGACTATCAAATAACGCTGCCGCCGTGCGGTATTAGAAGCTCGATCCAGGCTGCTTGAGAAACTCAATCTCGTCGGCGGTTGAGGCACGACCGAGGATGTCGTTGCGATGCGGATAACGGCCAAAACGATCGACGATAGACTTGTGGCGAATCTCGAAATCGATGTTGTTCTGAATGCCATTACTGATAAAGAGCTTCAGCGCGACTTCGTGAATCGCCGTCGATTCGCTGTGCATGTAGGGCATGTAAAGAAATACGCGCTCTTCTGGCGATAACGCTTGGTCTGCCCCCACGCTCACCGCTTCTTGCGCCAAGGCCAAGGCGAGCGCGTCGCTGATGAACGCGGCGGGCGAGCCTCGGTACATGTTGCGAGAAAATTGATCGAGCACGATGATCTCGGCGAGTCGACCTTTGGGCTCGTGCCGCCAGGGGTAAAGCTCACACCGGTTGGCCTCCCCGTGCGTCGCCGCAAAACGGTCACGGATTAGCTGGTCAAACGCTGCATCCACCTTCCAGCGTTGAGCCGGGGTGATTTCAGTAAACCAAAAGTCATAAACGCTTTTGTACATCGATTTCGTCCGCAGGTGGGTCGTACTTATTCAAACTAGTGGTCTAGCAATTCACACGGGTAGCAGATTTCACGGCCCGCCAAACGCTTTGCCCCAGCCGCTTCGCTTGGAGTGCCTTAGTATGTGGCTGACCGACTTAGAATTCTCCCCGATAGGAGCCAACCGCGTGCGCACCATTGCAACAGCTTCATTGTTCGCTCTACTCCAATGCTGCCTCTTGGCGTCGTGCACCACCCTGCAAACTGAACCCACTTTAGGGGCGATGCGCCCTGCGGTGAACGGTGGCCCAAGCCCGCGATCGAACGAGTTCACGTTCAAACCGACGGCCGGTGCTGCCATCACGGTGTTCATGCAACAGCCGGCTGTCATCGACCCGAAAACGGAAATCGTCTTCGCCTTGCACGGTATGAGCCGCGGCGCTGACGCAACTTTTAGCGCGTGGAAAGAATCGGGCGGATCGCGCAACCTCATCATCGTCGTGCCGCTCTTTTCTGAGTCTGATTATCCGTCCGGCAAATTCGCGGAGGGCAACACCACCGGCAAATCGCTGGTGCCAAATTCCATCACGTTGTGGACGTTCAACATCATCGAAGAATTGTTTGACCATATACGCAAGATAACGGGTGCAACGACCAGCGGGTACATTCTTTATGGCCACTCGGCAGGCGGGCAATTCACCCATCGGATGGTGATGATGATGCCGCAGGGCATCCGTATGACACAAGCGTATGCGGCGAATTCTGGCTGGTACTTGATGCCCGAGGCGACCGCCAACTATCCGTATGGCTTGACTGGCGCACCGGCGAATGCAATGACCTCGTGCCTCGGTTACAGCCGCCCCATGACGGTGTTGTTGGGCGTGGCCGATACCGACTCCAACCACTACCAGTTGCGGCGTACCACCGAGGCGATGCGCCAAGGGTCGAATCGTTTTGAGCGGGGCAGGACATTCTTTGCCGTGGCACAACGCGACGCCGCTGCGAGGGGCTGCACGTTTAACTGGCGCTTACACACCGTGCCGGGCGCAGCGCACGAACAGGCAAAGATGGCGGCGGCAACGGTTCTTCTGCTCAAGCCACAACACAGGTGGTGAAGATGCGCAGAACGCACCCATCCGCCTTATCTGCACTCTGTCGCACAGGCATCGACGGCTGACCTTATGCTCGGCAAACTTGGGGTTACTCCTTCGTTGCTTAGAAATTTCGCTGCGACCCCTTACCACTCAGGATACAACGTATGCCAAAACTCCCCCGCCTTCTCAAAATACCAAGCCTGGCCGCCATGGCCATCGCCGCCATCTTGTTGTGCTCACCCGCCATTCAGGCGCAAACGGATGCGCCGAGCGCAACGACCTCACCTCTAGTTGAGCAACTCTTGGTTGTCGGCGAACAGCCCGGCCCCGGGATGTGGAAAGTATCAAAGGGGAACAATACGCTTTGGGTCATTGCCACCCATACACCCGTCCCGCAAAACATGAAGTGGCGCGCCAAAGGTATCAAGGAGGTGGTCGCTGGCGCCCAAGAGGTACTACGCACGCCCTCGATTTCAGTCAGCACCAAGAATCTGGGCATTCTGCGCACCCTTTCGTTATTGCCAATGCTGCCGATGGCCATGGAGGGGCGGAAGAATCCTGATGGTGCGCGATTAAAAGACCTAGTCCCCGCGGAGACCTATGCACGCTGGTTAGTGCTGCGCGACAAATACATTTTTGAGAACAACACTGACGACGAATCGCAAGATATTGAGCGCTGGCGGCCGATTTTTGCCGCGCTTGAGTTGTATCGTCAAGCGATCCAAAAGAATGGCATGGCCACCTCCAGCCCGGTGTGGAAGACGGTGGAAGACGAAGCAAAACGCAGCAAGGTAAAGGTCACGTCGGTTACATTTGAGACGCCACTTGGCAATGCCGGTAGCGCAATCCGCGATCTGAACAAATCCCGCCTCGAAGATCTTGATTGTTTTACCAAAACCATCGACCGTATCGAAGCCGAGCTGGGTGTGATGCGCAAACGCGCAAATGCATGGGCGCGTGGGGATATCGACGTATTGCGTGGGCTGCCGTGGCGGGATCAGCGCGAAGCGTGTGCCAACGCGATACAAAATGCGACCTTCGCGCAAAAGCTTGGTATGACAAACGTCGCGTCGAAGATCGAAACCGCATGGATTGAGCAAGCAGAAAAATCACTCGCGACAAACGCCGTCACGGTTGCGGTGTTGTCATTAAGCGACGTCGTGAGCAAAACAAGCTACCTTGCCAAGCTCCGCGCCAAGGGCTACATCGTCGTTGAGCCGGCCGAGCAGTAGCGACAAACAAGAGCACCTAGGTCAACGCGGCCAGCGTCTCAACCCGTAACGCGAGGTGCTCGGCAAAATGCGCGGCTACCATCGAATACAACGCTGGCGACGGGTGAAAGCCGTCTTCTGCCATCAGTTTGGGATGTGTGAATCCATCCATCGGTAAGTGCGAAACCAACGCAGCGCGACGGGCGTGCGCAGCCCACCGTGCTTGCATATGATTGCTGCGTCGCGCTTCGGCACCGCCGTACCATGCGAGTGGCTGCGGCAGCAACGGAAAACGTTCAACTGCTGGCAGCCCTGGAAATAACACGTGCCCAACGCCAGTGCGCGCATGCAGCAAACGCACAATATGATTGCGCGCACGCAGTGCGTGGCCGATAGCGACATTGTTGGTGATGTCATTCACGCCGACAATCACAACCGCCGCGTCAACGCTCGGCAGCGACTGCGCCCGCAATAACGCCAGCACGCCAGCCGAAGTTAATCCCGTCCGCGCGAACAGGTGCCAGTTAACGTCCCGGCCAATGCGCCGCGCGAGTGCTGCGGCCAGTTGTGAGGCTAAGGCGTCATCTTGGGTTGCCGCGCCGACGCCTGCCGCTGAGGAATCACCGGCAATCAACACCGAAAACGCGGGTGCGCCCCTTGAGGCGTCCGGTGACAGTGCGACGCCATGCCGCTGACCTACCGGCTCCGGCAACTCCAGCGCCACACGGCGTAGGTGCTTAGCTTGTGCGATGAGCATCGGGGCAAGTACTGGCTTGATGAGTTGTATGACCATGGGGGAAAGTTTAATGCCGTGATTTTTGGGAGAGGAGAAGCGCATTTAAGACTAGCAATATTCGCGCCACCAGTTGGTGCGGTGGCGCGCATTTACCTGCCGGCACCGACCTTTCCAGACGACGCGGCCGTGCTCACCTCTGTCCTTAGCTGTCCTCCGCTGTCCTCCGCAATCCTCCTATGCCCCCTGCTGCCACCCTGTTACCTGCTGACGCCGCTGGTGTCCACTACCCCACTCCCCGTCAAAACCGCCAAGCGACGATACGACTCTTCTTCTGGCCTTGCGCCATGTTGATGGTTTCCACTTGGCGTGCATTCACGTCGCGCAGCGCCGCGTAGATGGTCGGCAGATTTTTTTCTTGTGACACCAGCGCACTAAACCACGCTACCTGCGCGCGGTACTGGGCACTTTCGACGACCATGCGGCACACAAAGCCAACCTCGCCTCCCTCGCACCAAAGCTCTGTGGCGCGCCCGCCAAAATTCAGCTTTGGGTTCGACGCTGCGTGCTTGGGTAATCCGTCGGCCTTGCCCAAATTCTTCCATTTGCGAAGCGCCCCGGCCTCAGCCTCTTTTGCCGACGCGTGAAAGGGAGGATTGCAAATGACAAAATTAAACCGGTCTGCTGGCTTCACAACACCCGCAAATATCTTCTGCGCTGAAGACTGTAGACGCAGTTCAATTGCAGTTGCGAGTCCCGCGTTGTGATCCACGATCTGTTGTGCTGCCGCCAGTGCGGCGGTGTCGGTATCACTCCCCACAAATCGCCAATCGTACTCATGCTGGCCGATCAACGGATAAATGCAATTGGCACCGACGCCAACGTCAAGCCCACAAATATCTGTCCCGCGCGGGATGACACCGTTGTGGTCAGCTGCGAGCAGATCCGCGATGTAATGCACGTAGTCTGCACGGCCAGGAATGGGCGGACACAAATAGTCCGGCGGAATACTCCACCCCTCGACGCCATAAAACACCTTTAACAATGCGGCATTTAAGGCCAACACGGCTGCGGGGTTGGCGAAGTCGATGGTCAATTCATCGGCATCGAACCGGTTGATGATGAGGAACTCGTTGATCGCTGGCAGCGCCTCAACGAGCTGGGCAAAATCGTATCGACCGCGATGGCGATTGCGCGGATGTAGGTTCAGCTTCTCAAGCGCGGGTTGACGAATTGCGGGTGATGTTTTCTTTGTGGGTATGGCGGGCTTTGCAGCTTTTCTGTGCATGGTGGTCCTCGTTTGGCCCTCAAGCGGCTGGCGGCATTAACGTCGATAAGCGCGCAACCGCAGCCTCGCTCAGCGGCGAGGATCGGCGAGTACTGGAATCGACTTGCACGATCACACTTTTGCTGGTCGCCACACATCGATCTTGTTGAAAAATCGCCTGCTCTAGCGTGACTGAACTGCGGCCAATCTTGCCCACCCGCGTGCCAATATCCACCAAACCGGGCCAATGTATTTCATCCAAAAAGTCGATTAGCAGACTCGCAATCACAAATGAACAACCGGCATCATGCAGCGCCGCTTTATTGGCATAAATTACCTCAACGCGCCCCGTTTCTAACAACGTTGCGAATACTGAATTATTGACGTGCCCCTGCCGATCCGTATCCGCATAACGAAGCTTGTCGTGCGCGTGGGTGGGAAAGTCTTTCAGCGAAGGTGATGGGGAGGTCATAGCGTTGTTAGCGGGTTAAACAATAATTGCAAGTTGGCTCGACGAACTTCTGTCGCAAAGCCTTTCATGCGCGCGCTAAACCGCACCTTTACCGAGCAACGCTGGCACCAGTGCGCCAAGCACCAAGACCATCACCGGAAAGAAACTCAGCGCAAAGCCGACGCCTCGCGTTTGCGGCGCTTTGACGTAGGCACGCCAATACATCACACGCCCGACCAAATACACCGCACCAATTGCCGCGACATAGTTCGCGGGCCAATACCTCGCGGCAACGTACATTGCTGGCAGCAATGCGACCAGCTGTTCTAGAGTATTCATGTGAGCACGATATATGCGCTCAAACAGTTCTGAACCTGTAATAGCGGGCGCTTTAATCCCGTAGGTTCCCCGCGCTCGACCGACCAACCCACCAAACACAAGGTATTGAAAAACAGCAAGCATGGCAACAACATCGACTGCGTTCATATTGGTTTTCGTGTGAGTTTTGAAAGAGGGACAACTATAAAGAAGTATCGGGGGGAAGCTCGACAATTGTTTTGCTAACTGGACATGCGACGCATGCGCTAGCTTGAGCGGCCCTGCGAACGTCGTTCAATCCATCACCTCGTTGGCGCGCCCTCATAGCGTCGACCGGGAAGCAGGCGCTCGCGTTTCATGACGACACTATGCGCTGCCACATAGGTATCCTCACCGATATCGGCACCGTAAAGGAGCACGGCATTGCTGCCCACGGTCGCCCGACGGCGAACATAAACATGATCGATCTTGAGCACCCGGTCTTCAAATGTGTGCGCTTGATATGCCGCACTGACAGTAGCGTCGTCGTCGATATGGATCATGTCGGGGTCGACCACCTGCGAAAAGCCGGGCCCGAGCATGACGCGTGACCCAAGATGCATGCCCATCGCCCGCAGATACCAATTGAGTAGCAGCGATCCTTCAAGTCTAGAGAGCGCGGGCGCAGCATATTGGCCCCAAGCAACATACAAAAAATCCCAACGACTCGGCCAGCACGACCAAAGCGCGTGCTGGCCTGGGCTGACGCGGCCAAGCAACAACCATTTCAGCGCGATGATAAACAGACAAAGAACACTTGCTGCGGCAAAACTTACGGCAGGAACAATGACCAAATAAAACAACAATCCGGTTAACTCAATGGAATGCAGTGCTCCGCTCCAAGCGACAAACACCGACAGCGGGGTAAGCGGCAGCGCAAAACGCAACAGCTCCCAAAAAAACCGGTTGGCATAACGGATCAACGATGGTTCGTGGGTAAGCTGGCGATCCACGGTGACGACTTCACGACGCGGCAATTCAAATGGCGGTTGCCCAAACCAAGATGAGCCACGCCGAATTTGTGTATCGTCAGCGACCGTACAAACGCCCAATAAAATGTCATCCGGAAGATGCTGCCCCGCCGGAATCACCGCATGATTGCCAAGAAACGTGTTCGCACCAATGCGCGTGCTGGCGAGCGTGACTACACCGCGATGAATGGCCGGGCCTCCAAGATAGATGCCATCCGCAAAAAATGATTGCGCGCCAATCTCGACATGCTCCGGAATCACATCAATGATCGTGCTGATCTCGCAACCGGCACCGACCTTCATACCAGCACCACGCAGCCAGTAGGGCCAGAACACGGTGCCACTCAGCCAGCGCCCGGCACTTTCGACCAGATCGGTTTTCAACCAAACCCGAATGTAGGCGGGGCTCCAACGATTGATTGCGCCGGTAGGAATGCGGCCTAACAAGCGCATTACCCCCATCTCAAAAATTAACGTCAGCGGCACACTGACTACGACAACCGTAAGCCCCACAAAAACTGGACCCCAGGCAACGGACGGCGCGTATAACCAACCCCAAACTTCGGTCGCGCTAACCTCCTGACTTAAACAGACCGCGATGGTGAGCAATTCCAACGGTAACAAGAGCGCCAGTGCCAGCGCCGTACGCGCACCGCTCACCATCACGGCGTGCGCCGCTGGCGACACCCCATGTGCCCGCGGTGGCTGCGGTGGCAACGCGGGGGCGGCCGGCGACTTGCCAACAGGGCGCGCAGGAATACCGTCCCAGCATTCAAAACGCGGTACTCGTGCCCCATTCGCCACTGAGGAAAGCGCGGTGATAAATGCGCCCTCTTCGAGAACCGCGTGGCCTCCTACTGAAGCGCGAATGCCAATTGTGGAGCCCGCACGCAATGTGACAGGCGCGATCACAATATCGCCGTCGACTAATTCGACAAGTTGTAGCGCTGCGCTACGGTTAAGTGTGACGTCGTCACCGATGTCCAGCAAATCCCAACCACCTCGGCGTAAATCCACGCCACGGTGGATGTGCACGCGCTGGCCAATTCGCGCACCAAGCGCGCGCAAAGCGGTGTGCTGAAAGGTTGTTCCTTCGAGTGACCGCCATGGAACTATCCGCACCGTCTGTTGGACAATCCAGTGTCGTAAATAATAGCCGCCCCAGATCGGTGCCCGCTGCGGGCGATATTGGCCAATGAGCACGCGTTTGGTAAGAACAGCGAACCCCAGCGACAGCGGTGTGTAAAGCAGAAACCCTGCAGCAGCGAGAATTGGTGCGAGCAAAAGTGCGGATACCATCCCGACGCGACTCGTTAGCCGTGGCAGCAACTCAAAGGTCGTCAGATATGAAACCGCCGACACAATCACAAACATCGCGAGCAGCCAGACGGCTTGCGCAACCGTTACCAAAAAAGGCCAGCCTTGCTGCCGCTTCGCGCCAGCACTTTGATCGACTCGGTCAATGTCGGGCGTTGTGGGTTTTCTTTTTGCAAGTTCGGCAATGGATCTCGCTTCGTAGATGTCACGGACCGTCACCCACGCGGTGGTTTCATCTGCGCGGAGTTGGGTGATCAGGAGCGCGGCACTGAGCGAATCACCGCCTAGATCACGAAAGAAATCGTCTTCTACAGAAACGACATCCGTCAAATGAAGTGTGTCGCGGTCTGCGCGTTCAATCAATGCTTCGATCGCATCGCGTGGCGCGACGCGTTGTACGCGTACTCGAGACCCGGCTGCGTCAAGCCGAGGTAACGCGGCCCGATTGAGCTTGCCGCCGACAGTTGTGGGCAATGCCGTCAGAACACCGAACCGGGATGGCACCATGTGTGCGGGTAGGCGTGCGGCTAATGCGGACTTCAAATCATCGAGGGCAGGCGGATGCGCGGCGTCCTCTGGGACAACAAATGCGACGAGCGTCTGGACGCTGCCATCGGCCTGCACATGACACGCGGCGACGCGCACGCCGGCGCATTCGGCGAGCAACGCCTCTATCCCCGCAAGCTCAATGCGGTGACCACGCAATTTCACCTGTGAATCGATGCGACCGTCGTAGAAGAAGCAGCCAGCCAGATCTTGGTGTACCAAATCACCAGTTCGATAGAGCCGTCCTAAATTTGGATGATCGATAAATTTCTCCGCCGTCAACGCGGCATCTTTCCAGTAGCCACGCGCCAGCCCAATGCCACCCAGACAAAGCTCACCCTGCTGGCCCGCTGCGACTTGCGAGAGTGATTCGTCGAGCACCCAAGCAAAAAGCCCCGGTACCGGCCGCCCGATGCTGATTGATTCCCCGGGAACAATATCGCCTCGAACACTGGTGACCGAACACTCGGTCGGCCCGTATCCGTTCACCAAACGACGGCCACGCGCCCACCTTTCCGCCACCGCTTGCGGCAGCGCCTCACCACCGACATACAGCAGCTTCAAGTCTGGGAGCGCGGCTTCTGGATCGTCACATCCGGTCGCGCGTAACAGTGTCGGCGGAGGACAAAACGCCGTGATGCGCTCGCGCCGCAACCAACCGATTAAGTCCGGGCCGAGGCGAGCGGTATCGTCATCCATCACCACCAGTGTGGCACCCGAGGCGAATGCGAGCCAGATTTCCTCAACGGAAGAGTCGTAGGCAGCGGAAGAACCCTGTACGACTCGGTCGCCTACCGTCAACAAAAATTCACTGAGATCAGTAGCCACCAGATTCGCAATTGCTCGGTGTTCGATCAGCACACCCTTCGGACGACCCGTCGTGCCCGAGGTATAAACGACATAGGCTAACGAGGACGGTGTCAGCCACACGGGTAATCGCAAGATTGGGGCTGACGAGGTTGATTCACGAAGCAGCTCGCTCACGTTGAGAAGCGGCACCTCACGCGAAAGTGCGCCGGACAAACGTGCTGTGCCGCTAGCATCTGTCAGCAGCGCGACCGCTTCGGCATCGTCAAGAATTTCATGAATACGCGCGTTGGCAAAGGTCGGATCAATACAACTATATGCAGCACCGGCTCGCAGCACGGCCAGCTGTGCTGCATATAAAAGCGCCGAATCTCGCGGCAGCAGGATACAAACCACACATTCACGACCTATGTGGGTCTGTAACTTTTCAGCGAGTACCGCAGACTGGCGCCACAGTTCGGCATACGTCACTTGGATACGAGCTGGCCGTCCCGCGCCCGGCGGTACATCAACGGCAACCGCCGTCGGCCGACGTGCCACTGCTCGCTCCATAAATTGATGGAGCAGGACAGTGCGAGTCGCGAGTAAGTTTTCGGATTCAACCGGAGCGGGGACGTTGGCACTCATGTCGTCAGGCGTTGGCATCGCGGTCCAGCAGGCCGATAAGATACGGAGCCAATAGTGGCCGCAGGCGCATTTGTTGCGCAGCGGTTAGATACTTGAAGCCGCGGACCACCTTAATGCAAGACAGGTCACCACAGTGGCATTCAAACGGCTCGAACATTGCGTATTCGGTTGTGTTGTAGTCGAACGTGACGTCTTCCCCAGTGGCAATGTCACGTATGGCGATGACGTCTTGGTCGCGAATCAGCGTGTTAGGCGCGCAACTGTGATTCAGGAAGCGCCAAAAATAACGATCAAAGATTTCTTCGGCTCCATGCTCGCCCGTCAAGTCAAGATGCAGGTTTTTGCCGATTTGTAGCGAATAGCGCGTCGGCGTTTCAGTTCGCTCTCCTTCGATGCGGAACAGTTTTGTTCCCCCGCTAATAACTTGAACAGCGACTAGCCGGTTGGTATTGTTTTCGCTCAGGACACCAACAAAAGCCGAACGACCGCGACGAATCTGTCGACCGATATCGGGGTTTTCGTCAACTTGCTCAGCCAAATCAGTGGGTATCATTTTGAATTGTTAATTGATGATGGCTTAGACGAGTCTGAATCGGCCATGTGCGTTGCCGACGACTCGTCACTAGTAGAAATGGCACAACACGTATGGCAACAACACTGACTGCGTTCATTTTGGCGTGAGCGCTAGTTTTTAGCGAAACCGACGATGGAGAACTATCCGCAAAAAGTTTACGATTTCTTCTGCCGACGAAACTGGCAATTTTTATTTGATTACTTTTCATTGGAACCGCCACACCTTAAATTCTCCAAAAAAACAACCACCGGCAACATTTTCTCGTCATTGGAACCGTAGTGCAACTTGCCTGTCTATCAAGCTGAAGTCAAGCTGGGGGTTAGCAGTCAATCTCTGACTGCGCTGATGGTTGAGGAACAATGAAAAACCTAATCTGGATTGTGTTTGTTGTATTTGCTCTCATTTGGACTGCGCTCGCGTTGGCTGCATCTGGGCTAGCTGGCTGGACATCGGACGCGATGGCGTCCGGCCGTGTAACGAAGGCATCGCAACAAATCGCCCAGACAACAGAGACAATCACACGCTCTGTGAAAAGTACGCTGACCGATGCGTCTGGCCAATTGAAAGAACGCATCACCACAACAGTAACGCAACCAGTCGGCGCTGCTGCAGCGACCGTCGCGGCAGCAGCGGCCAACGCCCCTACGCTGCCACCTCTGCCACCTTTGCCCCCTTTGCCACCACTGCCGGAGTGGATGAGTCAATTGTTTTCGCCAGAGACGGTGCAATCAATCAAACAGTGGAGTACGCAGGTTCAGGCAGCAGCCGCGGCTGGCGGGGCCGCCGTGGC
>JACMOJ010000194.1 GCA_014378085.1 Burkholderiales bacterium
CGCAAGACATTGAGGCTGTTTGGGAGCGCATCAGCGGTTGGTGATGTACGCGCATTCCAAACGCAAAAAACCCTCAATCACGAGGGTTTTTCTGCAAATTTGGAACTAATTTAACGTCAAGCTTGCTTGACGGTATCCCGCTTCACGAGTGTGGCGTAGCGCGGTGCAGCGGTGTCAGGCACACGAGCGTTTTTACCTGCTGCCTTCGGCGGCTGGCCGGTTGGCGGGGGCAGTGACATGACCGGACGACTGGTGCCATGGGCCAGTTTAACCGCCGGCGGTGCTTCGACTTCTGCAACTGCCACCTTGGATTTGGTTGTCGCGGTGGTTTTCCGCACGGCTTTCGCTTTTGGTGCTGGTTTGGCTGGCTTGATACTCATCGCTTGTCTAGGCCTTTCTTTGAATGATCCGCATTAACTGGGATAATGACTTATTGTACAGCAGAGGCCAAAAACGGCTCCCGGGCGGCCGTGATACGTCGGCTTCAGGCGTTTGCTGTTCCATTTGCCAATCGCAGTTAGGTCTAGCCGTAATGAAAACTCCGGCACTGGCGGGCCTTTGCAGACATTTTTGCGCCAAACGCCGCGCCACATATCGCGTTTCATATTTAAGTCGGTGCGAGTAACCAGTTCGCCGCTACCGAATACGCCGCCTACTTCGGAACTCTCCGCGCCTCTATTACCCCCTATTTATATGACCGAAAACCGCGCTGCTATTTCCAGTACCAAGCTTTCCCGATCCCTGAACGACATGGTGGACGCCAATGCCGATCCGGTGGAGCAGTTCATTGCCCTGATCGATGCACTTCGTCCCCGGGACGCCGGGGACCACGCGCTTGCCAACGCCCGCTTCACCCAGCTATGCGAGGCCATCGAATCCGACGACACTCGGCGAATTGCGCTTCGTACGAGATTGATCGCCTTGTTCGCCGGTCGGCGCCAGGCGAGCTTCTTTGCCGATAGCGGCATTTTGCCGAGCACGGGATTCTTTTCCGAGCTTTGGCGGCGCATCGTGCAGAGAGTTCTTCCAGCCATCACCGACAAGGCCTATCTCAAGGATTGCGTCAGCCTGATTTTCCATTGCCGCGACGATTACGAATGGCTGGGCAGTATTAGCCTCGAACTGAAATTGCGCTTCTGGCAATCGTTGCGCATGGACGAAGTACGCGACGAGCAAACATTACTTGAATCTTTTTCACAGATGCTCGACGCCGCAGACCACCTGGCTACCCGCATCGGCGCAATGGGGCTGGAACCGGAATTAGTGCGACTTTATCCACGTATGGATGAGCGCGATTCGCCTTTCCTGGCGCTTGCCGTCGAAACCCATCAGCTAGCTGCGTCTTATCGTAGCTACCTGATCGGGGGCGCGTCACCGGTCGAGGATGAACAGCAACTTCTGGTACTAGTTGCCCAATGCAATGAGGTCATCGTGCGGGTGCGCGCTCGCGCCGCCACCGTCGGTACTAGCCTGAGCGTCACTTACCTGTTGAGGCGCTTGATGCAAAGCCTGCAGCGGCTGGAATCGCTGGTGCGGATCCTCAGCACCCGCCATGAAGTCGCGCAGACCTCGGCTGATGAGCTGCCTCTGATCGAGCGATGGGTTGAATTTCTCGGTGACGCAATCGAAGGAGAAGCGCGCGGCCGGGGCATCCGCACACATATCAGCCGCACCATCGGCTTGCTCGCTTTACGCATTACCGATAACGCCAGCCGCACCGGCGAGCATTACATCACCTCCACCCGCAGTGAATATTTTGAAATGTGGCGCTCAGCCATGGGCGCCGGGTTTATCGTTGCCTTTATGGCTGTCTTGAAAATCTACTCAGCGAGTGCGACCTTGCCGCCGCTGGGCTATGCGCTCGCTTACAGTTTGAATTATTCGTCGTTGTTCATGCTGATGCATGTATTGCACCTCACGCTCGCCACCAAGCAGCCGGCGATGACTGCCTCGGCGATTGCCGGTGCGATCAGCGAGATTCGCGGGCGCATGAAAGACCTGGAAAAACTGGCAACCGTCGTGACCGATGTCATTCGAAGCCAGATCGCGGCGATTTTAGGCAATGTGCTTGTTGCGCTGCCGACTGCCATGCTGCTGGGCCTGTTGATCGCGCGGATAACCGGCAAACCTTTTATGGATGCCGAAAAAGCGCAACACCTGCTACACGCGATTTCGCCGTTCGACAGCCTGGCGCTGTTCTATGCGGCCATCGCGGGCGTGTGCCTGTTCCTCGCCGGGCTGATTTCCGGCTACTACGACAACCTCGCTGCTTACGAGCGAATCCGCGAGCGCGTGGAAAATATCGGCTGGCTCAAAGCCCTAATAGGTGAAGACCGGTTGCACCGTTTCGCGGCCTACCTTGACGATAACCTTGGCGCCCTCGCCGGTAATTTCTTTTTCGGCATCATGCTCGGCACCATGGGCACTATCGGCTTTATGACCGGCCTGCCGCTGGACGTCGCCCACGTCACCATTTCTTCTGCTTATTTCGGCCTGGCGCTGGTCGCGCTCGATTTCTCGGTCAATCCCGCCACCATCGGCAACTCGCTCGCGGGCATCGCGCTGATCGGGCTTGTCAATCTGTCGGTGAGCTTCACCCTTGCGCTGTGGGTGGCGGTGCGTGCTCGCGGCGTCAGTTTCAGCCAGGCCGGCGGACTGATCGCCATCCTGTTCGGGCGGCTGCGGGCGAACTGGAAGCAGTTTGTTTGGCCGGAACGTGTGCCGGTAAACGCAAAAACGCCGTAAACACAACAGTCATCCATGAAAAAAATCGCCCTGTTCATCCTCGCTCTCGCCTCGTGGGCAATCCACGCAGCACCACTCGCACCACCCGACACCATCGCCGAGCGCGTTAAACCGTGTATTGCCTGTCATGGCAACGACGGCCGAACAATAAGAAACGAGTACTACCCGCGTCTGGCTGGCAAGCCGCAAGGCTATCTGTTTAATCAGATGGTGAACTTTCGCGACGGCCAGCGCCGTCACCGCGCGATGGCGCTGCTGATGCAGAATTTGTCGGATGCTTATTTGCTGGAGATCGCCGGTCATTTTGCTGCGCAGGCTCCGCAATACGCTGCCTCCAAAAACAAAACCGGCGAAACGCCCGCTCGAGGACTGGTCACGCAGGCCGACCCGTCCC
>JACMOJ010000195.1 GCA_014378085.1 Burkholderiales bacterium
ACGATACCCATCGCCGATGAGCCCCCGCGATCTGTTACTCGGTAGTTTTCGCGCTGCATTGGCGGCCGCCGACCCGCTGCATATTGTGCCAGCGCATCTTCCGGCACCGCCGACATCGGGCAAAACCATCGTGGTTGGCGCTGGTAAAGCCGCTGCAGCAATGGCAAAAGCAGTGGAAGACCACTGGCCATCAGACGCCGCTTTGGAGGGCTTGGTGATCACGCGTTATGCGCATAGTTATGTCGGCACGGCGAGCTTGAAACGTATTCGCGTGGTGGAGGCCGGCCATCCCGTGCCAGATGAAGCGGGCGAACGTGCCGCCCAAGAAATTCTTTCTCTCGCGCGTTCTGCCGGGCCAGAAGATCTACTGCTTGTACTCATTTCTGGTGGGGGATCAAGTCTGCTGTCGTTAGCCGCAGGTGAAATCGCGATGGCGGACCTAGCAACGGTGACCAGAGCCCTACTGAGTAGCGGCGCGCCCATCCAAGAGATGAACGTCGTACGTAAGCATCTCTCCGCCATCCAGGGCGGAAGACTTGCGGCCGCGACAAGCGCGAAGGTCGCCACGCTGATTATTTCAGACGTCACGGGAGACGACCCGTCTGCGATTGCCTCCGGCCCCACGGCACCCGATGTGTCGAGTTATCAAGATGCACTCGATATCCTCAACCGCTTTCGGATCACCCCGCCGGTCTCTATCGCACGGCACCTTTCCAAGGGTGCACGCGGGGAAATCGCAGAAACACTAAAACCCGCCGACCCGATATTCAGCCGAGTCGAAAATCGTGTCATTGCAACGGCCTATCAAAGCCTTTCGATGGCGGCTGCGTTCTTTCAGCAGCACGGCATCATGCCAATGATCCTAGGCGATAGCGTGACGGGGGAAGCTCGCGAAGTGGCAAAGGTGTACGGTGCGTTGGCCCGACAGATACAACAACATCATCATCCGCTAAAGCCACCTGTCGCACTGATTTCCGGCGGCGAGTGTACGGTAACGCTTGCGCCGGGTAACCAAGGGCGCGGCGGCCGTTGTTCCGAGTTTTTATTGTCTCTCGCAATCGAGCTACGCGGAATCCAACACGTTGCCGCAATTGCCTGTGATACCGATGGCATCGATGGCTCCGAGCAAAACGCCGGTGCCATTCTTACCGACCAGTCACAACAACGCGCTGTCACAATGGGACTCAACGCACAACAGCTACTACATGCAAACGACGCGTTCGGATTTTTCGCGCCGCTTGGCGACCTTGTTGTTACCGGCCCGACCCGCACCAACGTCAACGATTACCGAGCCATTCTCGTGATGTAGATCGGTTCACCGCCTGCGCCTCGCTCCACCGGTCATAAATTTATTGGCGGCACACGCTCCACTGCGACGGCACACACCCTCACTGCGACGGCGCAGGCCCCACTACAAAACAGCGGGTTCGTTATACTCGTCAAGTGCTTCACATACTCAAAACAAAATAGGCGCGTGGGAGCAAACTTGAGCATAGATGCCGAGGTGTACTCTGTTTTCACATTGGCGACGCTGACGGGGTTAGCGATTGCTGTCTGCGGGTTGTGGGTAAAGCACAGGGTGAAGTACAGAGCGAGGTGCAAATCCCTTGGCGTTCAATACCGCCATGAGCAAGACCGACTGCAGCACCAGCTCGATGTGACTTTGGCCGAGTGCGTGCGCCAGCAACGACGTGTCGAAACTTTTGAACGTATTTCGCAAATTGGTTCATGGTCGGCAGATTATTCGGCAAAGACCATCGAAGCCAGCAAGATGTGTTTAGCGATTCATGAAGTGCCAACCGCGGGGCTGCCCTTTTCCCCCAAAGCGTACGTTGCCCAATTTATTGATGATGAAGCCGAACGCAAAATTGCCGCCGACAACGTCGAGAAGCTGCAGTGTGGCGAGCCGATTGAAGGTGTCCGAAAAATTCGTGTCGCCAGCGGTAAACACAAGTATGTTTACATCAAAAGCGAGCCCCGCTTTAACGCGGCGGGCGAAATCGAAGGCTCCGATGGTGTGATTCGCGATGTGACTGACGAGCACCAACGCCAGCTTGAGTTAGCGGAGAATAAAGAACGACTAAAAGCGAGCGAAGGCAATTTGCTTCGTGCCCAACGCTTGGCAAAACTGGGCAGCTGGCGCATGGAGGTGGCCACCGGCGACATTGATTATTCACCCGAGTACCTAAATTTATTTGCGTTAACGCCCGAAACCGCGCCACCTACATCCAACGCTTGGGTGGATCATTTTGTAAAAGAGCCCACGGAGGCGGCGGCTGTTCGCG
>JACMOJ010000196.1 GCA_014378085.1 Burkholderiales bacterium
CCGATCTTGTCGTGCAAGGGTTTCACCAAGGGTGCCAGGCAATTGGTCGTGCACGAGGCATTGGAAATAACCGTCATCGCTTGCGTCAGTACATCGTGGTTGACACCATAAACAATAGTCGCATCGACATCCTTGCCGCCGGGGGCCGAGATGATCACTTTTTTGGCGCCACCGCGCAAATGCGCCGACGCTTTCTCTTTGGTCGTGAATAGACCTGTACATTCCAGCACGACGTCCACGTTCATTTCGCCCCACGGCAATTGTGCCGGGTCCCGCTGCGCGAATACCTTGATCTTGTCGCCTGTGCCGCCATTGGAAACAATCAGCGAATCGCCTTCGACGACGACGGTACCGGGAAACTTGCCGTGAGCGGTGTCATAACGCGTCAGGTGAGCATTGGTATCGACCGGGCCCAGATCGTTGATGGCAACGATTTGAATATCATGTTTTTTGTGGCCCTCATAGTGGGCACGTAGAATATTGCGGCCGATGCGACCGTAGCCATTGATGGCGACGCGAATGGTCATGTTTTCTTTCCTGCAAGCGGTTATGGGAGAGTGATTCTAAAAAAATGCGGTGCGTGAGCTCTACGATTTTACCGCAACAGCACTTTTCACCCAACTCTGACCTCGGTACACGAGATAATAGCGCCATGAAAAAAGTCGTGATTGCATCTGGCAACGCCGGAAAACTTCGCGAGTTCGCCGCTTTGCTGGCACCGTTTGATTTTGAAGCCATTCCACAGGCGGCCCTGTGCGTAAGCGAGGCTGAGGAACCCCACATCACATTTATCGAGAACGCACTGGTCAAAGCGCGCCATGCATCGAGATCGACAGGTCTGCCCGCGATGGCCGACGATTCGGGAATTTGTGCCGAGGCGCTGGGTGGCGCGCCGGGCGTTCGTTCGGCACGCTATGCCGGCGAACCAGCCAACGACGCGCGCAATAACCAGAAGCTTATTGCGGCGTTGAGTGTGCATACAGACCACCGCGCCTTTTACTACTGCGCGGTTGTCTTTGTGACCCATGCCGACGACCCACATCCATTGATTGCAACCGGGGAATGGCACGGTGAGGTAATTGCCTCGGCGCGCGGCGAAGGCGGGTTTGGCTACGACGCGCATTTTTATTTGCCCGAGCACGGCTGTACGGCCGCCGAGCTGCCGGCCGACGTCAAGAATCGAATCAGCCATCGTGGCAAGGCGATACAAACACTCGCCGAAAAACTTCGCAGCATGCAGTCGCGACCACGCTGACCGTGCCAAGCACCGCGCCAATACTGGGGTTTGGGCCGATTGCAAGGGATGGGACGATTCTGACAACGTTGCCGCCGCTAGCGTTGTACATTCACATCCCGTGGTGCGTGCGCAAATGTCCCTATTGCGATTTCAATAGCCACGAGGCGGGCGGTAGCGCGCCAGAGCGTGGCTATGTCGATGCACTCATCTCGGATTTGGATCACTCGCTGCCAAAAATTTGGGGCCGCCGCGTCTACTCAATCTTTTTCGGCGGCGGCACACCCAGTCTGTTTTCAGCGCGTGCCATCGATGAGATTCTCGCGGCCGTACGCGCCCGTGTCACGCTCGATACAGAGGCAGAAATTACATTGGAAGCCAATCCTGGCACATTTGAGGCTGAGAAATTTCGTGGCTTTCGCGAGGCTGGCGTCAATCGCTTATCGATCGGTATTCAGAGCTTTAGCGACACACACCTGACTGCGTTGGGGCGCATCCACAACAGCGGCGAGGCGAGACGAGCCATCGACATTGCGCTGGCAAATTTCGACAATATCAATCTTGACATCATGTTCGCGCTGCCCGGCAAGGTTGCCAGGCAGACGCTCGAAGAATGCGAACAGGATATCGATGCCGCACTTTCATTCGGCACCAATCATTTGTCGGTTTATCACCTTACGCTGGAACCGAATACCTTGTTTCATCGCTTTCCACCAGCATTGCCTGATGACGAGCTCGCGGCCGACATGCAGGACATGATTTTGCAAAAGCTGGACGCTGCCGGCTATTCACATTACGAGACATCTGCCTACGCTAAACCGGGGCATGAGTGCCGACACAATCTCAATTATTGGCGCTTCGGCGACTATCTGGGCATCGGCGCAGGCGCGCACGGCAAAATCTCTTTTCCGGATCACATCGCTCGCGAAACGCGCTTCAAGAAGCCAAATGTATTTATGGACAATGCCATGGTGGGCACAGCGATACAGGAGGAAAAAACTGTTTCACGGGCTGAATTGCCGTTTGAATTTATGCTCAATGCACTCAGGCTGACAAACGGATTTGCGGGCTCACTGTTTACAGAACGGACCGGCCTGCCGATTACGGCGATCAGTCGTCAGCTAGATGAAGCGGAGAAACGAGGCTTGATCAACCGTGACATCAAGCACATCAAACCTACCGGGAAAGGGCAGATGTTTTTGAACGACCTGCTCGAAATATTCTTGCCAACCGGTGCGGATTCAACGCGCTGACGGGTGCGTCTGTTTTACTTGTTGATGCGCTTGTCTCGTTCGATGACAGCATAAGCCGAATGATTGTGGATCGATTCAAAGTTTTCCGATTCAACAATATAGGCATCAACGCGCTCGTCGGCGTTCAACGCAGCAGCCACATCGCGCACCAGATCCTCGACAAACTTCGGATTGTCATAGGCGCGTTCGGTGACGAATTTTTCGTCGGGCCGCTTGAGTATTCCGTACAGCTCGGCAGATGCCTGATCTTCTGCGATCCGCACTACATCTTCGATTGTCATCAATGCAGCGGTACGAACAGAAATGCTGATGTGGGAACGTTGATTGTGCGCGCCATAGGC
>JACMOJ010000197.1 GCA_014378085.1 Burkholderiales bacterium
ACCCAAGCGATACATGTCCGGCTTTGGCAACGAGTTCGCCACTGAGGCCATTGAGGGCGCCCTTCCTGTCGGTCGCAATTCGCCGCAACAGCCGGCGTTTGGGCTCTATCCCGAGCAAATTTCTGGCAGCGCATTTACCGCTCCGCGCGACCACAATCGGCGTTCTTGGCAATATCGGCTCAGGCCTTCTGCTGAACACACCACCTACCAACCAATTCCGAATGGCATGCTGCGCACTGCGCCGTGCCAAGAGGTGGCGGTGCCGCCCAACCGTCTACGCTGGAATCCAATCGCCCCGCCGGAAGCGCCTACCGACTTCATCGACGGCTTGATGACGATTTGCACCAACGGTAGCGCGCGCAGCCAGCACGGCATCGCGCTACATCTATATGCGGCGAATATCAGCATGCGTCGCTGCTTTTACAACGCTGATGGCGAACTGCTCATCGTGCCGCAAGACGGCGCGCTTTGTCTGAAGACGGAGGCTGGCATCATCGACTTGGTGCCCGGCGAAATCGCCGTGGTGCCGCGCGGTATCAAGTTTCGTGTGGAATGCCAGGCGCCGGTGCGAGGCTATGTGTGTGAGAACTACGGTCAGCCATTTCGGCTACCAGAACTTGGCCCGATCGGCGCGAACGGGCTTGCCAATTCCCGCGACTTTCTAACACCCGCAGCATGGTATGAAGACATCGTTGGCAAGACTGAGGTGGTGGCCAAATTTGGCGGCAACCTTTGGTCATATAAAACGCCAGGCTCACCATTAAATGTTGTGGCATGGCACGGCAACTACGCTCCCTACAAGTACGACTTGGCCAACTTCAACGCGATCAATAGTGTTTCATTCGACCATTGTGACCCGTCGATTTTTACGGTGCTCACATCCCCGTCCGAACTCGCCGGCACGGCCAACGTCGACTTTGTAATCTTCCCGCCGCGTTGGATGGTTGCTGAGAACACATTTCGACCGCCGTGGTTTCACCGCAATCTGATGAGCGAATATATGGGACTTATCCACGGCAAATACGACGCAAAAGCCGACGGCTTCGTACCGGGCGGCGGCTCGTTACACAACGCTTTCTCCGCGCATGGGCCAGATGTGGCGACATATGGTCGCGCCAGTCACGAAGCGCTCCAACCCGTGTATCAGGGAAACACCCTCGCTTTCATGTTTGAGAGCCGTTACGTCTTCGAGCCGACCGCATTCGCAATGTCCAGCCCCTTGTTACAGTCAAACTATGACGCCGCGTGGAACGGTTTTGATTCCGCAAAGGTAGCCAAATGAAATTTGCCACATTCAAACACCCGACCAAGCGAGATGGTGTACTTCACCTCGTCGATCAAAAGCTAACGCGCGCGATCGACGTTTCGGATATCGCCCCGACGCTGCAACACGCGCTCGAACATTGGTCGAGCCTTGAGCGAAAATTGCTCGATGAATCGGAGTCGCTTGAATGCGGCACCGATCGGCCGATTATCGATTTTGCTGCGGCACTTGATGCTGGGCACGTCGCCGCGCCACTGCCCCGCACCCATCAATGGCTCGATGGCTCTGCGTATTTGTCACATGTCGAGCGCGTCCGCCGCGCGCGTGGCGACAAAGTGCCCGAAAGTTTTTACCACGACCCACTGATGTATCAAGGCGGTGGCGACGCGATGATGGGCCCGCGCGACGACTTGGAATGTCTTTCCGAAGATTGGGGAATTGACCTTGAGGGTGAGGTCGGTGTGATTACCGGTGACGTGAAGATGGGTGCTTCACCCGCAGAAGTCGCCGCCGCGGTAAGACTGGTGGTGTTGATCAACGATGTGTCCTTCCGCAAGCTCATTCCAGGCGAGCTCGCCAAAGGTTTCGGCTTTGTCAATAGCAAGGGGCTTAACGCTTTATCACCGGTTGCCGTTACTCCCGACGAACTCGGCAGCGCGTGGTGTGCGCAAAAAGGCGCGGGCAAACTCGACTATCGATTGGTATGCCGTGTACGTGACGCATGGTTTGGCAACCCAAATGCCGCTGACGACATGACCTTCTCACTATTCGATCTGGTCGCACACGCCGCAAAAACGCGTCCGTTAATGGCAGGCACGCTGATCGGTTCTGGCACGGTATCCAACCACGATGTATCGACCGGATATGCGTGCATCATGGAAAAGCGCCTCGTTGAGCAAGTGGAACTTGGCGCGGCCAAAGAAGACTTTTTACGTTTCGGCGACACGGTTGAAATCGACATGTTTGATCACCACGGCGAGACGATTTTTGGCGCGATCAAAAATAAAGTCGTGCGCACCGCTGCCGCGAATGGAGTGAAATAGTGGCGGGCCAAACCGATCACGCGCTGCGCGGTAACTACACAAACATTCGCGCGGACTACACCGTCGAGCAAGACTATGGTCGTTACACAGCGGCGGAGCAGGACTTGTGGAAGCGACTGTACGCGCGGCAGTCTGCGTTGGTGCCGCATTACGCGTGTGACGAATTTATCGACATTCTTAGTACGCTTAACTTCAGCTCGGGCATCCCGCACTTCGACGAGATCAACGCAAAACTTTTTCCCGCAACACGCTGGACCCTCGTCGCGGTGCCGGGGCTACTCCCGGACGATGTGTTCTTTACCCATCTGGCTAACCGACGATTTCCAGTTTCGGTCTGGCTACGCAAGCCGGAAGAGTTCGAGTACATCGTCGAGCCCGATATCTTTCACGACTTCTTCGGCCACGTCCCGTTATTGTTTGACCCCACCTTCGCCGATTATCTGGAAGCCTACGGCAAGGGTGGCGTGAAGGCGAAGGGACTAAATGCGCTTGACTATCTTGCGCGCCTTTATTGGTACACCGTCGAATTTGGACTGATCAATACGCCCAAGGGTTTACGCACCTACGGCGCGGGAATTTTGTCATCGGCGGGCGAGCTACCCTACTGCATCACTAGCGAAAAACCCAACCGGATTCGCTTCGATTTGCTGCGGGTGATGCAGTCAAACTACAAAATCGACACATTTCAGGAAACCTACTTCGTGATCGAAAATTTCCGCGAGCTGTTTGACGCGACCGCGCCGGATTTCACGCCTTACTATGCGGAATTGCGTCGCCGGCCAGACTTGGCGGCAACTGCTGTGCTCGATAGTGACCAAATCTTAAAGATTTAGTAAAAGTCTAGTATCGACGGGCTAGTTCGGGCATAAGTGCTTGAACATGCCCGCCAAATGGCGACCTTCGGCGTTTGATTACATCCCCGGCGGTTTGGTGTCGACAAACTCTTGTCTGGCTTCAATGCGCTCGATCCAAGCACGCAGATTAGGATACGTTTCGCGCCAATTGATTTCTGGCAGGCGAAATTCAACCCACAGCAGTGCGCACGCCAGCGAGATATCGCCTAACGTGTAAGTCTCGCCGTGACAGAACTTGCGATCACCCAACTCGCGGGCGGCACCGGCGATACCACTCTCCACCTTGCCGAGCTGCCGCGTGATCCAATCCTGGCTCTGTAACTCTGCAGGGCGCTTACGTTCCAAGAAAACCGCGATGCCCGCATCCGCGATGCCATCCCCCAGCGCTTCCCAACGTTTTACCATCGCCCGTTCGCGACCACCTTCGGGGATCAAGCGCGCCACCGGCACGACGCCGTCAAGATACTCAACGATCACTCGTGAATCGTAGAGCGTGGTGCCGTCATCCAACACCAATACGGGAATTTTGGTCAACGGGTTGTACAGCCCCACCTTGGTCTCTGCGGCCCACACGTTTTCCTCTAGCCACTCCACATCAAGGTGTTTTTCCGCGATGACGATTCTGACTTTGCGGCCGTACGGCGTGGTGAGAGATGAAATTAGCTTCATTAAGATTGGTCAAAAACAGCGGAAAATACCACAACAAATTATAACAGCGCCCCTCCGAAGTCTTTGCCGTCTGAACGCCTTGACACCCCTCAATTCGAGTCGGGTTTGCCCAGTATTGGGATCATTTCCGCGCGCTGACCCCGTGCTAAAGTCTTTTTTGTCGGCTCAACTAATCGGTTCTTATGTCGCTTCCCCATTCTCCTATCACCGCGCTGTCTCCGCTCGATGGTCGGTACGCCAACAAAGTCGAGCATTTGCGCCAGTTCTTTTCCGAGTACGCGCTGATTAAGTATCGGCTCTACGTCGAAGTGGAATGGCTAATCGCACTGTCACTTGCGCCCGCCATTACAGAATTGAAGCCATTCAGCCCGGACATCATTCGCACGATGCGCGAGCGCATTGCAGGATTTACGCCGGCGGACGCCGAGCGCGTCAAGGCCATTGAAGCGACCACCAACCACGACGTCAAGGCGGTGGAGTACTGGTTGGGCGAGACGTTTGCGTCGTTGCTGGAAGTTGCAGCGGCAAAATCATTTATCCACTTCGCATGTACATCGGAGGACATCAACAATCTTTCACACGCGTTGATGTTGAACAAAGCGAGAAGCGAGTGTTTGCTGCCGGTGCTTCGCGGCACCAATACAAAACTTGCCGCGTTAGCCCATGAGCACGCCGCCCTACCGATGCTCTCGCATACCCACGGGCAACCTGCCTCGCCGACCACACTCGGCAAAGAGATGGCCAACGTTACTGCGCGACTGACTCGCGCCATTGCGGCCATTGAATCGGTCGCGGTGTTGGGCAAAATCAACGGGGCGGTTGGCAATTACAACGCGCACTTATCGGCGTATCCGAACCTAGACTGGCCGGCATTCGCGCAGCAATTTGTCAGCGACCTTGGTCTAACCTTCAATCCGTATACGATCCAAATCGAGCCGCATGATTACATGGCGGAGTTGTTTGATGCCATTGCCAGAACCAATACGATATTGATCGACCTCAATCGCGACATTTGGGGCTACATCGGCAAGGGCTATTTCAAACAAAGAACTAAAGCCGGGGAGATCGGCTCTTCAACCATGCCGCACAAGGTGAACCCGATTGACTTCGAGAACTCGGAGGGAAACTTGGGGCTGGCCAATGCACTGCTCCGACACTTGTCAGAGAAGTTACCTATCTCGCGTTGGCAACGGGATCTCACTGACTCGACCGTACTGCGGAATATGGGTGTTGCCGTCGGTTACTCGTTGCTTGCCTACGAATCATTAAACCGTGGATTGCACAAGTTGGAAGCGAACCCGGCGAAGCTCGCTTCCGACCTCGACGCGCAGTGGGACCTGCTGGCCGAACCAATACAAACGGTGATGCGCAAGTACGGCATTACAAACGCCTATGAGCAGCTGAAGGATCTCACGCGCGGTAAGGGCGGCATCGATCAAGCGTCGATGCAAGCGTTCATCCGCACACTACCGCTTCCTGCGCATGAGATCGAGCGTTTGCTGGCGCTTTCACCTGCGACTTACACCGGACTCGCGGCAACGCTTGCAGCGGCGATATCACCGTAGGCGAAAAACAATTGCGCCCGCTCATCGCGGGCGCATTGGGCGTGCACCTGCAGACGCCATGAGTCTGATTGGGTCGGTCTGATTAGGTCGGTCTGATTGGGTCGGGCGCTGATCATCGGCACCCTTGCTCCTTATCGGTCGCGGATACTTTCCGTCCCTTACGAATTCACGAACAAGCACGAGAAAATATCGTTGTAAGGTTTCGGTAGCCGAATCCGACTACCGCCGTCGACAATTAAAGGCCTGAGACTATCCAATCTGCGGATTGAGCCGTGCAAATGTCGCCTTCATTTTGTTCAATGCGTTTAAGTAGGCTTTTGCAGAGGCGATCACAATATCCGTATCTGACCCAATCCCATTGACTACTCGGCCACCCTTCGTCAGGCGCACGGTGACCTCGCCCTGGCTGTCGGTACCCTCTGTCACGTTGTTCACCGAATAAAGCAGCAACTCAGACTCACTATGCAGCACAGATTCAAGCGCTTTAAAGGTCGCGTCAACGGGTCCCGCGCCTTTAGACTCACACTTCACCTCCCGGCCATGGTCGGTAATGATGAGCTTCGCATAGGGCGATTCGCCGGTCTCGACGTGTGCGGTAATTGAGACCAAATGGTATTGTTCAATTTCAGGCGTGACCGCCTCATCAGAAACAATGGCGTGCAGATCTTCGTCAAAAATCTCAGACTTTTTATCAGCAAGTTCTTTAAACCTCTTGAATGCAGAATTCAGTGCCACTTCAGATTCGAGTTCAATCCCGAGTTCTTTTAAGCGTTCACGAAACGCCGAACGTCCGGACAGTTTGCCAAGCGTAAGGCGATTGTTATGCCAGCCCACATCTTGCGCGCGCATGATTTCGTAGGTTTCACGATGTTTCAAAACACCGTCTTGGTGAATACCAGATTCGTGGGCGAAGGCATTTGCCCCAACCACGGCTTTATTCGGCTGGACGGGGTAGCCGGTAATGGTCGACACTAGCTTCGAGGCAGGCACAATTTGGGTGGCATCAATACGCGTCTCCACACCAAAATAATCCTTGCGAGTCCTTAGCGCCATGACGATTTCTTCCAGTGATGCGTTACCCGCACGCTCACCCAACCCATTGATGGTGCATTCGACTTGCCGCGCTCCAGCTTTGACCGCCGCGAGAGAATTCGCCACCGCCATGCCGAGGTCGTTGTGGCAGTGCGTCGACCAGATGACCTTGTCCGAGTTCGGCACGCGCTCAATCAATGTTCGGATGCGCTCCGCCCACAGCTCCGGCACCGAATAACCAACCGTATCCGGTACGTTAATCGTCTTTGCACCGGCATTGATCACCGCTTCAAACACGCGACAAAGGAAATCCATTTCGCTGCGCACCGCGTCTTCAGCGGAGAACTCAACATCGTCGGTAAACGTTCGCGCAAATTTCACCGCATCAATCGCCCCTTGCAGCACTTGGTCCGGCGTCATGCGCAGCTTGTGCTGCATGTGGATCGGTGAAGTCGCAATGAAGGTATGAATGCGGCCACGCGCCGCTGGCTTAATCGCATCGCCGGCCTTTTGAATGTCCCCAACCTGCGCACGCGCAAGTGAACACACCGTCGAATCCTTGACCGCTGTGGCAACCGCATGAATCGCCTCAAAGTCGCCTTGGCTGGCGGCGGCGAAACCGGCTTCAATGACATCGACGCGCATCTTTTCGAGCTGTTTGCCGATGCGAACTTTTTCTTCTTTGGTCATCGAGGCGCCAGGGCTCTGCTCGCCGTCGCGCATGGTGGTGTCAAAAATAATTAAGTGTTCCATGATTTTGCTCCGCGCCACATCGGCGCTAAATTGACGTCAATAGACAAACATGTTCTCGCTCGCCAGCGTGTGAGCGGACGGGGATTTACTTGGCAGGAGGGAGTTGGTTTATTTTTGCGCGGGGAGCGCAAGCAGCAGACCGAACGGCAGCAGCCCGGCGCAATTCAACGCCAACATGCGCAACAGCGCTCGCCCGGACGGGGCAGCGGCAAATTGCGGGGTCGTTGATGAGAAACGCATAGGTTCAATATAACGGGTTGGAAGAACGGCTGCAACCGCTGGCGCTCTATTCAGGCCCCCCCTTGGACTGACTCGCATCAGCCGCGCTTCCCCCGGCGCGCGTCTCACGCATCTCACGCATCGCGCGCGCCGCACGCAACGCCCGCATCGCCCAAATGACATAACCTGATAACGCATAACAAACAAAGAGGCCGAACAAAACATGCGACGGCTGAATCGATATCAACAGATAGCCCACCACAATTGCCGGTATTACCCAAAATGGAACACTGCGCCGTAGATTGAAATCCTTGCCGCTGTAATACGGAACCGTCGAAATCATCGTAACACCGGCAAATACCGCCATGACCCACGCCACCCAGCGCACGTCACCGCCGCTGACTTGCCATTCGTTAAGCACCCATATCAACCCCGCCATTAGGCAAGCTGCCGCCGGGCTTGGCAGGCCTTGGAAATATTGTTTGTCGACCACACCAATATTGGTGTTGAAGCGTGCAAGCCGGAGTGCTGCACAAACGCAATAAATAAATGCGCCGATCCAGCCCCACTTGCCGAGCGGTTGCAACGCCCACGCATACATGACGAGCGCCGGGGCTGCGCCGAAAGAGACCATATCTGAAAGTGAATCGAGCTGCGCACCAAATTCGCTGGTGGTGCGCGTCATGCGAGCGACGCGACCGTCAAGACCATCGAGCACCATTGCCACAAAAATGGCAATGCAGGCGGTCTCAAATTTTCCGTCCATGCCCTGCACAATGGCGTAAAAGCCAGCAAATAAGGAGGCGGACGTAAATAGATTCGGCAGAATGTAGATGCCCTTGCGGCGGCGCTCAGGATCGAGCAAGCCTTTCTTGGCGGGCGGGGTCGGTGTGTTCATAACGACATTCTAGTCCGAGCTGCTAGATAGCGCCGCCGGTGCCATGCCCAGTGCCATGCCCGTTGCCTCCCCGGTTGCCTCCCCCATCGGCTCGCCCATCACAATTGCGCGCGCTGGAGCCCATTCTTGGTCAAACGTGAGTGTTTCTTTCGGAAACAGCATCACCACAGTGGAACCTAACAAAAAGCGCCCCATTTCCGCGCCGCGCTTAAGGGCAATCTGCCGATCGTCGTAGCGCCACTCTCGAACCGCAGCGAGCCGTGGCGGGTTGACCGCGCCGTGCCACACCGTGGCCATGCTGCCGACAATGGTTGCACCAACCAGCACCAACACAAACTGGCCAAACGGCGCATCAAACACACAGACAAGCCGCTCATTACGCGCGAACAAACCGGGAACGCCGCGTGCGGTGGTGGGGTTCACGGAGAAGAGTGCCCCTGGCACGTAGATCATTCGTTTCAGCACGCCGTCACACGGCATATGAATACGGTGGTAATCCTTTGGGCTCAAATAGAGCGTCGCAAAACAACCGTCTTGGAATGGGCGCGCGAGCGTCGCGTCACCGCCAACCAACACGGTGGTGCTATAGCGGTGCCCTTTGGCTTGAAAGATTTGGTCTTGTTCAATGGCACCAAACTGGCTGATAGCGCCATCAACCGGGCAGACAAAATCCGCTGCCGAGATCGGCCGAGCGCCATCACGTAGAGGCCGCGTAAAAAACGCGTTAAATGTCGAATAACTC
>JACMOJ010000198.1 GCA_014378085.1 Burkholderiales bacterium
CGTGTACCGAGCTACACGGCGGCAAAGAGCGGTGTCGGCGGACTCACCAAGGCGATGGCCAACGAGTGGTGTGCAAAAGGCATTAATGTGAACGCGATCGCCCCCGGTTACATCGCCACTAACAACACCGCCGCACTACAGGCGGACGAAACGAGAAACCGCCAAATCCTCGAACGCATTCCAGCCGCAAGATGGGGCCAGCCCAATGACCTCGGTGGGGCGGCCGTGTTTTTAGCCTCCTCTGCGTCCGATTATGTCAACGGCCATGTGCTCGCCGTTGACGGTGGTTGGTTGGCGCGCTGACCAATCGTTACGACAATAGTGATGATGTGATGAACACCAAACCCACCTTGTTCTTCGGCGAGCTACTCATTCGGCTTGGCGCACCCGCGCAGGAAGTGCTGATGCAATCGCCACGCCTTGATCTGCATGTCGGCGGCGCAGAAGCCAATGTTGCCGTCGGGCTTGCTTCGCTCGGACACAAAACGGCGATGATCAGCGCGGTGCCGGATAACGCGCTTGGACGGGGTGCCGTTGCCGCGATTCGCGCGCGAAATGTTGATTGCCAACACGTCGTAACAAAACCCGGACGGATGGGTCTCTACTTTTTATCGCCTGGCGCCAGCTTGCGGGCACCCGAGATTGTGTATGACCGTTTAGGGTCGAGTTTTTCGTTGTGCCAGCCAGATGATTTTGATTGGGACGCGTTGCTGTCCGGCGCCGGGCGCTTGCATCTCTCCGGCATTTCGCCTGCACTGGGCCCCGTTTCCGCTGCCACCACGCTCGCCGCCGCACGCGCCGCGCAGCGGCTTGGTATTCCGGTTTCATTCGACGGCAACTATCGCGCGATGTTGTGGGCGCGTTGGGAAAGCAATCCGAAGGAAATTCTGCACGCGCTGTTCGGCATGGCTGATATTTTGTTTGGCAATCATCGTGATATTTCATTGGTACTCGGCCAAACACTTTCTGGCGAGGGTCCGCAGCGTCGCCGCGCCACCGCGCTTGCCGCGTTTGCCGCATTCCCGAATTTGAAGCTCATCGCGTCAACGGCGCGACACGTTGAAAACGCAGATTGTCATCGGATCGCCGCGCGTATCGATACACCGAACGACGAAATCCAGACCGACGAAGTCCAGGTTCCGGGTATTGTTGATCGTATCGGTGCGGGCGACGCATTCGCCGCAGGCGTGTTGCATAGCGTACTTCGTGGCGAATCGATAACCTCCATGGCTAAGAATGGCCTTGCGCTGACTTGTTTGAAACACTCACTCCCCGGCGATGTGAGTCTGTTCTCCGCCGCCGACCTCGCCGCGTTTGACGCGGGCAACCTCGATGTCCGGAGATGAGCCGAACGCAACGCGGCGCGCGCTAGGCGGCGCACTACTGGCGTGGCCGCTACTGAGCACTCGCACGCTTGCAAACACGGCCGACGACAGGGTGCGTGTGCCTGCCGGCGAATTCATCGGCATTCGCACTGATGGCGTGTGCGCATTTCGCGGCATTCGATATGGTGCCGACACATCACGCTCGCGCTTCCAGCCACCCCGGTTCGCCCAGATGGCCAAACTACAGCCTGCCCGATCACAAAACGATGCTCTTTGATAACGTCTCGCGGGCGGTGCACGACCCACGCGGTCGCGAGCGCGAACTGTTTGCGACCGTGCCGTATGTACAGCCTGGAACATAGGCTGGCTAACCAAACACTACCATTCACGGCGTGTTTAACGGCTTTTTGCGCGGTGAAGGCCGAGGGGCGGTGAGTTTGCTCACCACCCTTTTACAGCGCAGAAATCGCAGCGGTCGGTGCGACTAGAATTTCATGTCGAATCGCACCGTGAAGTAACGCCACGTATCACGCTCTGGCCGCCACGCCGTGATCGACACCGACGCCGGTGATGCGACGGAACCACGATACGACGGTGCCTGACCGAAGCCATTAATCGCGTACTGCTTGTCGAGCACGTTGTTGGCCAAGAAACTCAGCTTGAAGCGATCCTTCTTCTCTTTGATGCCGAAGCCGACGTCCACCACTTTGAATCCCGGCGCGGCAAAGTCGGGGTCTTGGATGATGTTGGTGATGATTGCGCTCTGGTATTTGAAATTGCCATTTACGAAGGCATTGAACGGCAGCGACGGCAATCGAATTTCGTAGATGCCACTGACCGCGAGTTTGTGTTTCGGCGCATTAAACATCGACGCACCGGCCAGATCTTGCACACCGGCCGTATCGCCAGCAAATCCAGGGAAACATTTGTTGTTACGACCGGCGATGGAACCATTGGCGGCGAAGATCGTGGTACCCACACGGACGTTGGTCGCATCGGTATAACACGCGGCCGCTTTCCACTCTTGGATCGTTGCCTCGGTGTAGGCATAACTTGCCGAGATATTCAGCCCTGGAATGACCACGGCACTTGTCTCCAGCTCGACACCACGCGTACGTACTTTTGGCAGGCTCGATAGTTTGCTGATGGTGCCAGCGCCTTCACCCAAACTGACCGTCATGGCCTGCTGATAATTTTTGAACTCGGAGTTAAACGCGGTTGCGCTAAACGACATTCGGTTTTGCAACAAATTCGCTTTTACGCCCACTTCCATCGACACCGCATCTTCCGGCGCCACAGGTGCGGAGGAGTTGGTATTTAGGCCACTCAGCAAGTCGTAGGCCACTCCCTTGTGGCCAGAGGCTGTCATGACATAACCCATCCAATCTTCATTGAACTGTCGTTGCAGGCTAAGTTTGCCGGTGACCGAGCGGCCGACGTTGTCGCGTACTTGGAAAACGTTGGTTGCGGCGGCACCCGGCACGAAAGTCTCGGGTGTCACCTGAGTAAAGTAGTTGCGGGCGAAGTTGTAGCCCGAGGTTTCTTCGTTGCTACGAAGGCCTGCGAGAACGGTATAAGTAGGATAGAAATCCCATGAGGCTTGGCCGAAAATCGCTTTGTTGATGTTGTAGACGTCGGCTTGATAGACCACCGGACCGCCGACTGATGCCGCGCTACAAACGGTCGGCGCGCGACAATCACCACGGTTAAACCAGCGTGCCGTTTCGTTCTTGCCGTACCACAGCCCCAGCACGTAGCGGACGCTGCCGCTGTCGCCTGACGTCAAACGAAACTCTTGCGAACGCGAGCGAATGTCATAAGTGCCGCGCTGCGGGTTTCCGACCGATACCGGCAGGGTCACAATGGACGTGCCGGTGATGGCCGTGCTGGTCGGCACCACCTGCACCGGCTGATCGCCAAAGTCGCGATCAAAGTAATCGGTCGCTTTGTAGCGCTCGTACGCCGTAATTGAGGTGAGCGTAAGGTCGTTAGGTAGTGAATACACCGCGCGGACACCGACGCCGTCGTTTTTTGACTCAATCCCGCCCGGATAGTCACGACGGATGTTTCGGTTCCATTGTGTCGGCGTAATTCCGGCGAGCGAGACTGAGGCTGGGATAGTGTTGATTGACGTGGCGGTGGCCGGGAACGTTGCGGGGCTGTTTGCCGGGATGAGGAACACCGGCAAAGAGCCGCCGCCCACACCAAGCGTATTGCTGCCACCCACGCCGCCTTGCTGCCGCTCGCCGATGGCACCTTGCGTCGCCGCATTCGTGCCCGTATTGGTGATCAAAAACTTATTCAGGGCATTGGCACTACGCGTATTTGACGCCTTGTTCGAGTACGGTGAAACCTGGATTTCTAGCTCTGAGGTTGGACGCCACGCAATTTTTGCCATGAACGTTTGGCCGGCCGAGCCGTTAACCTTTTTACCGGTGGTCAGGTTATTGAGATTGCCCTCAAAGTCCGACTTGCTTGCGGCAACACGCACGCCCAATGTGTCGGATAACTCGCCACCAAAAGATGCGCTCGCGCGCCATTCACCATCACTAGTTTTGAGCAGTGTGGTTCTACCCTGCAACGGCCCGACCACCGGTTTGGTGACGATGATCAGTCCACCGGCA